>CAZQWV010000023.1:0-9690 GCA_964597185.1 uncultured Candidatus Saccharibacteria bacterium | reverse complement strand
CTGGGTAGTTTTCTGCATATTTATCGTTAAAAATACTGCCATTAGCTTCCAATACTGCAGAGGAAGCATAGCTTTCTGAAGGGATCATTTCCAAGCCATATTTTTGGCGTTGTTCTTCCTTACGAATAAGATCGTAAATTTCTTGGTCTTGTTTTTCAATATGTGAGTAATTCATATATTTAGTATAACTCCTTAAGTCAGCATATACAACATGGTAAAAATGCCTGCTAAAACGAATACTGCCAATACGCTTCCTGTTAGGCCAAGCACCATAATAGCCATTAAAGCTGCTAAACATTTGCCCAATGAGGCGCTTTGCTGGTAAAAAACCACATACGGTAAAATTTTATGGTTCTCCGCTCTCTCGTAAGTAATGGTGGTTAGTGGAATGGACACCAATTCTTTAGTGGTCCTGCCTAGAGCATCTGCAATGAACAAACCATAGAACCCAGTTACTGCTAAACGCAATAAATTGACCATGGTATAAACAAAAGTTCCCAGTTTTAACATGACCAGCTTATTATCTAGTCCAATCGGTTTTTTAATTGCTAACAGCAGCACCGCTGTTACAGCGGCACTTAGGGATACAAGCAAACCTGTTAACACAAAATTACCAACTGTGATATAAATTAATATTGGCCATAAAGTGGCAATAATAATTTCTTCACCGCTACCTAAGTAGCTAAAAAATCGTTTGGGATATTTTTTGTACAACTCCCAAGTATCTGCAAATTTATATTGTGTAGGTGCGTAAATTTCTTTACTAACCAATAGTGGCAACAAAGATGTTAAGTACATAGCAGAAGCCATGAGCAACACTACTCCTAGTCCTAAATAATACCCAATGACACCACCAATAACTGGCCCTAAAATTCTCATCATTACTACCATGGCGTACAAACCATCTTGCGCGGGCTTACCAACAGCTTTCTTTTTGCTATCTATGTACCTTGCTGCTACAGCATGGAAGGAAGGCCAAAACAGAGCTTTCTCTACACCATAAACAATAGGGGCAAAATATAACAAGCTAAAATCTACTCGAGCTCCATACAACAAAATCCAATACAGCACCATAAATGGTATGCTAATGAAAATCGCTCTCATGTAACCAAAGCTGGACCCTACTTTAGCGCCGAGAGGAATGAGCAAAGTTTGTACAGCATAAACAGTAGCCATGAATAGCAAAACTTCCATTATGCTCAAACCTAATACTTTATAAAGTACAATTGGTTCAAACAAAACCGCCAGTGCAGATGCCATATCGGCAAATGCTACGCTGGCGTATAGTTCCCTGAACTCTTGTCTTACTGTAGTTAGCAGGTCGTGGTGTAGTCTAAGTCTGTGAGTCATTAAGTATTTTTTTGATTTGAGTTTTTGTAATTGGTCCGGGCCGTAAAATCTCCCATTTGTTATCTACGTTAATTTTTAACATAGTAGAAGGTTTATTTTTACGCAGCTGTCCGGCATCTATTATTATATCAGGTTTATATTTCTGTTTTTTAAATTGAGCAATGACATCTGTGGATGAATAGCTGTCGTACCCACCAGACAAATGCGCAGACGGGTTAGCGCTGGTGGCAGGTATGGGCTTACCTAACTGCCTGGCTAAGTCTGCAGCAACTTTATTGTCTGGTCTGCGTAAGCCTATACTACCCGTGCCACCACTAATAATTTTTATAAACTCTGGTAATGGGCCTGATTGTTTTTTCAAAGGCAAAACCAAAGAAATTGGTCCTGGCCAAAAAGCTTTGGCCAGCTTAGTAGCGACTGCGTTCCACTTCACAATGGTTTTGCTGTACGCCAATGAAGGTACAATAACATGCACTGGTTGTTTAGGGTTTCTTTCCTTAATTTGGTAAAACTTCTTTCGAGCTTTAGGGTTAGTTAAATCACAACAAATACCATAAGAAGTATCAGTTGGATAAACTACTGTTTTACCCTCTTTTAAAGCAGCAACACAAATTTTAATTATTTGTTTATGATATTTTGGATTATAGCTTATGACTTCCATTACAAAACAAAATTAATAAGTTTGCCAGTCACATAAATAGTTTTTATAGGCTTAGTACCATCCATAGATGCTGTTATTTTAGGCATAGCTAAGGCTTGTTGTTCAATGTCCGATTGAGCAGTATCTGCTGGAACAGAAATTTTATCTCTCACTTTACCATTTACTTGTATAATAATATCCCAGTTTTGTTGTTGTAGCAGAGCTTCATTGTATTCTGGCCAACTGTGCTTCTGTAATGTTTGTTGTCCTCCTAAAATTTCATGCAACTCTTCTGCTATGTGCGGTGCAAATGGATACAACAAAATCAAAAAGGTTTTTAGGAATTCTAAACTAACAGGTTCATCTTTAATTTGGTTATGAAAATTCATAAAAGATGAGACAGCTGTGTTGAACCTAAAACTTTCAATGTCATTGCCAACTTTTCTAATAAGTTCATGCAATTGACGCAAGGCTTCAGGGCTATCTGTCGCAGCAGGGCTCTTTGCTATGTCATGCATCCATTTCCACACTCTGTCATAAAAACGCTTAACCCCAACAATCCCTTTATCGTTCCAAGACACTGTGGCTTCATGGGGGCCTAAAAACAACTCATACATACGCAAAGTATCAGCCCCTTCAGAGTTTACTATGTCATCTGGGTTTACCACATTACCTCTACTCTTAGACATTTTTTCCCCATCTGCAGCCAAAATAATGCCATGAGGAACTCTTTTACTGTATGGTTCAGGGGCATCTTTTGGCAGAACACCTAAATCATACAAAGCTAAATGCCAAAATCTAGAATACAGTAAGTGTAATGTAGTGTGTTCCATACCGCCAAAATAAACATCTATAGGCAGCCACTTGTTTAACAAATCCATACTGGCAAACTGTTCTGTGTTTTTTGGGTCAGCATAACGTAAATAATACCAAGAGCTTCCTGCCCACTGTGGCATGGTATTGGTTTCTCTCTTTGCCGGACCACTGCATGTCGGACAAGTTGTATTTACCCATTCATCTATGGCTGCTAATGGTGATTCCCCTGTACCTGTAGGCTCATACTTTTCTACTTCAGGAAGCATCACAGGTAGCTGATTATCTGGAACAGCAACAATGCCACAGCTTGGACAATGGACCAAAGGAATTGGCTCACCCCAATAGCGCTGTCTGGAAAATACCCAATCGCGCAATTTATATTTAACTGCAAGCTTGCCATATGTTCTCCCTATTTCTTCTAAGACTTCATCTGAATTTTTGCCAGTAAATTGTCCGGAGTTTACTAAATAGCCAGAATCTAAGTTTGGTCCTCGATCTATTATTCTATTTTTTTCTAATTCAATTAATGTATTTATATTATTTGATTTTACTATTTTGTCCAGTTCATCAATAGATACATTACCTCCTGATAATACAACCTGTACAATAGGCAAAGAGAATTTTTTGGCAAAATCAAAATCGCGTTCATCGTGTGCCGGAACTGCCATAATGGCTCCAGTACCATAGTTGCCCAACACATAATCTGCAGTCCACACAGGAATTGGTTTTCCTGTGGCTGGGTTAATTGCTGTAACGCCTTTTAGTTCAATTCCTGTTTTATCTTTATCATCTGCTAAGCGCTGTTGTTCTTGCTGGGCTTTCGCTTGTTCAATGTACGCACTTACCTCATCCCAGTTTTCAATTTTAGCTGAAAGTGCACCAAGCAATGGATGCTCTGGTGCCATAACTAAATAGGTTGCTCCAAAAATAGTATCTGGTCTGGTAGTAAAAACTTTAATTGTAGTTTGTGCTGCATTTAGAACTTCAGGTTCTTGCTTACCTTTAATGTGTGGGCTTACAGCTTCAAACTCAATTAGTTTGCCATCTAACTTTTCTGTTAGCTCCAAACTGGATTCTAGTGGCACAATATGGTCGGTGGTGTCTGCTAAAATAATAATTTCACCAACATTTTGTTTGATCTTTTCTATATCAAATTTCCAACTCAATGTTTGGGCAAAAGGTCTTGGTTTATCTTTAAATTCTGGGGTCATAAAACTGCCGACCAAAACCAATTTAGCAATTTTCGTCTGGGTTTTCTCCAGCCACTTCAAAGCCATTACCCCACCTAGACTGTGTCCAACCAATACTGAATTTTCATTCAATTTTAAATTGGCCAGCAAATCTTCTACAATTTCTGCTTCAGAATTTTCTTCAGATGACTTGTATACAAAAGTGGTGACTGTCTGGCCATCGGTAGTTAAACTCTGTTGTAACCACGGGTAGAAATTATCATCTGCTCCACTAGTCCACCCTGGTAAAATAGTATAGTTATTCGCTTGGCCTGCAACTTTAAAATCAATCTCCGCTCCTGTAGATTTACCAATCCAGTTGGCCTGTTGTAATTTAACTGGCTCTGGCCACTCAGGTAAATTATTCAATCCCTGCAATAGCTTTTCAGCATACTTAGTAATTTTTAAATACCATTGGCGTAATTGTTTCTTTTCTACCACTTCACCACAACGGTCACATTTTCCATCTATTACCTCTTCATTTGCCAACCCAGTTTTGTCTTTTGGGCACCAGTTAATAAGCCCTGTGGCTTCATATGCTAAACCTGCTTTATATAATTGTAAGAAAATCCATTGAGTCCACTTATAGTATTCAGGGTCAGTGCTGTTTACTTCCCTATTCCAATCGAACCCTAGTCCCCAACTTTGAATTTGTCTTTTTGCATTGGCAACATTTTTAGCAGTGGACTCTCTGGGGTGAACACCTTTTTTTATGGCGTAATTTTCCGCAGGCAAACCGAAAGCATCCCAACCCATTGGGTACAACACATCATAACCTTTAAGTCGCCAATAACGGCTATAAACATCCCCAGCAACATATGGACGCAGGTGGCCCATGTGCAAACCTTCTCCAGAAGGATATGGAAACTCTACTAAAATATATTTTTTGGGCTTATCAGCTGTATCTTCTGCGCGAAATGTATGATTCTCTGCCCAGTATTGCTGCCATTTTTTTTCAATTTTTTTAGGGTCGTATTGTTTCATATATTTTAAATATTGAACAACTTTCTAGCATTATTTGAAGTTACTTCAGCAACTGTTTCTACTTTTTCATTTTTCCATTCTGCAATTTTCTCAGCCACAAAAGGTAGATAACTTGGCTCATTGCGTTTGCCTCGATGAGGAACTGGGGTCAAATATGGTGCATCAGTTTCCAAAATAATATTATCTAAAGGAATACCTTTCACAACTTCTTCACTTCTCCCTGTTTTGTCGAAAGTTATTATTCCATTTATACCAATATATGCACCGAGTCCAACAAACTTTTGAGCTGTGGCTAAGTCCCCTGTGTAACAATGTATTTCAAATCTGAATTCTGGTTGTTGCTCTTTTACTGGGCGGAGCATTTCCAATATATCTTCATATGCATCAACAGTGCCCTCACTAGGGCGACAGTGCACACATAAAGCTTTGTTGAGCTCTCTGGCTAAATCTATTTGCTGTTCAAAAGCAATCTTTTGTAGTTTTTTAATTTCCTCATGGTCTCTATCTTCTGGTAATCGGTAGTAGTCCAAGCCACACTCCCCTATGCCAACTACTCTTGGGTTATCTGCCAATTCTCGGTAAGAAGCATAATCAAACCCTTCTTCTCTGGTTTTGAACTTTACTTCATGCTCATCTTCATAGTTATGGCCAAAAGTATGAACGGGATGCAATCCAACTGCAGCATAAACTTTATCCTCAAACTGTTCTAACAATTTTACAGCTTGTTTGCTTGTATCAATTTGTGTGCCAACATTAACCAAAGACACACCAGCTGCCAAAGCTCGTTCTATGGCTTCTACTGCATCATCATGAAAAGCGCGTAGGTTTATGTGAGTATGAGTATCTATATACATATTATATTCTTGGAAATAGTCTTGGGATATTTTCTAATTGTGGATTCTTCAACACGTTCATAATTTGTTCTGAACTGTGAGGCAAGAATGGAGCGAGCCAATACCCTATGCGCCACAAAGCCAACAATAGAATCATTATGTCAGCCTTAGCTTTCTCTGGGTCAGTTTTAATAACTTTAAAAGGCTCATGTTCTTGAATAAATCTGTCACACCAAGCAATTTGCTCCCATATTAAATCTGCACACTTTTGTAGTTCATAACTCTCCAATAGCTTTTTGTAATCTTTATCGGATTCATGTATTGGCTGACTCTCGAACTCAGAAGTATTTAGTTCAATATTAGCATTTATTGCCATTTTCATAATTCTAGAAGTCAGGTTACCAATACCATTAACTAAATTGGCTGTGTAACTTTCTTTGAATCTATCCCATGTAAAATCCCCATCTTCAAAAGTTGAAATCTCTCTCACTAAATAATAGCGCAAAGCATCTGTGGCTTGTTCTAATGTAAGACCCAAATTTTCTAAATCAGCAATAACTCCATAAGGATCTACTACATTACCCAAACTTTTACTCATTTTTTGCCCTCCGCTAGTAATAAACCCATGGATGAGAATTTGTTTAGAATTAGGTAGCCCAGCAGACATAAGCATTGCTTGCCACATTGCAGACTGCTGTCTTAAATTGTCTTTTCCAGCTGTTTGAACAGCATTGGGTTGTTCTAGAGTTCCCCAGAAGTCTGCAAAGTTTTGCTCATCTTCTGGCCAACCAGTAGTAGAAATGTAGTTAACCAAAGCATCAAACCACACATACATAACTTGTTTGTCATCTCCAGGAACTGGCACACCCCAAGGCATTTTTTCTTTGAGCCTAGAAATACTAAAATCTTGAAGTCCTGATGCTACAAAAGATTTAATTTCGTTAAACCTAAAATCTGGTACTACAAAATTTGGATTAGCTGAATAAAACTCTAATAACTTAGGTCCATATTTAGAAAAGCGAAAGAAATAATTTTCCTCGTCTATTACTTCCAACTCTAAATTAGGATGTATAGTACACTTTCCTTCTTCTAATTCAGAATCAGTTTTTTCTAATTCGCATCCAACACAATATTTTACTTGGTAAGCTTTGCTGTAAATGTCACCATTGGCTTCACAACGCTTCCAAAATTCTTGAGCAGCTTGTACATGATGCTGGTCAGTGGTGCGGATAAAATGGTTGTAACTTAAATTGAGAGCTTGCTTTAGCTTATCGAATTTTGCTGCATACTCATCGGTATAGCTTTGTGGATCTTTGCCAGCCTCTAAAGCTTTGCGATAAATTTTTAGACCATGTTCATCTGTGCCTGTGTTAAAAAAAATATTTGCCCCATTGCCAGCATGGTACCTGGCTATGACATCTGTTTGAATAATTTCTAAAGCAAAGCCGATATGTGGATCGGCATTTACATAAGGCAAGGTAGTAGTGATGTAAAAGTTTTTAGACATTAGTTTTCAGGTTCTTCAGGATTAGATAATTTTGTAGCTGGATAATTTTTGGAAAATTCTTCAACAATAAGTGTAATGGCGCTAACCATAGGAATGGCTAACAACAAACCGAGTACTCCTGCTAATTTGTAACCTACCAGTAAAGCAATTAACACTAATAAAGGAGATGTTCCCACAGCACGTTGCATAATTTTTGGAACTAAGACATAGCCTTCTATCTTTTGTATGACTATGTATAAAACAACCACAGCAACAGCTAAAGGAGGGCTTTGCACCATGGCGAAAAATACAGCAGGCACAGCAGACAAAAACGGTCCGATGTATGGCACAATTTCTAATACCCCAGCTAATAGAGCTAGGAACAAAGCATATTTCACTCCCAGAGCTACTAATGCAATGTAAGTTAAAATGAAAATAGAAATACTCAACACAATTTGCCCAATAATCCAAAATCCCATTCTGTTTTGAATTTTTCGAATAAGATTTAAAGTAAACTTCCTTTGCGGTGCTGGGACAACTGAATTAACAAAATCAATCATTCCTTGCTGTTGGGCAACTAAATAAAATGACACCACCAAAACCGTAATAACACTAAACACACTGTTTACCACGCCAAGGGTTTGAGTGTATACACTAGAATTATGAGTAACTTCAGACAGGAGTTTGGACATGATTTCTGTTAAATCCGCATTTCCTAAGAAACTATGCAAAGCCGGGTACTGAGCCTGAAACTCTGCTGTATACTGAGGTAAGCTAGCACGCAACAGTTGAACCTGCTGAACTACTACAGGTAATAGTAAGGAGAACACTAGAGCCACTAGACCTAGTACCACCACATAAACAGCTAAGACGCTGACACTACGTGGTACCCTTTTAATTTTTAAGTACCCCACTAAAGGCTCCATAGCAGAAGCAAAAACCACTGACAACAATAAAATTATGAGAATATCCCTAGTTACCCACAAAAAACCTAGCCCTAATATGGCTATGATTACTTTGGCAATAACTTTAGTTGATGGTTCCCATTTAGACCATTGCATACCCTATATTATACGGAAAAATTAAAAATCCAGCCAATCGGCTGGATTTCTTGTTCTCATACTTAGCAAACCTATTATTCCTGTTCTAATGCCTTTATAGCTGCTTCGGTTTGCTCATCAATCTTTTTAATGCCGTCTAAGCAATAAGCTTTAATTTGCTCTTTTAAAAATTCAGTTAAACCGTCATTCTGCAAATCGCGAATTAAAATATTTTTTATAGTCTCATCCAGTTCAGATTGTTCAATCATACGAATGAGCTGTACTATTCTATCGTCCATATATAATTATTTTCCTTCTTCCCCTGCCATCTCATCCCACACTCTTTGGGTTTCTTCAGATAGTGCTCTTAGATTGCCTTTTTTAATTTCAGCTTGATTACGCAATATTTCTGTTTGTGAACCTATTGCGAATTCTGACCCTGGGGTAAATTTTTCAAATGCCATATGTTTTTGTTTATTTAACTTTGTTTCTCAAAGTTTTCATTAATGCTATATCTTGTTCAACCATATCATGCTCAGTTTCCAAAATCAAGGGCAAATCTAACTTTTTTTTGGTGAAAAAATCTAAAATTGCCGAAAACCCTTTCTTGCCTATGAGGCCATGACCAATGTGCTCATGACGGTCTTTATGAGAACCAAAATCTACTTTTGAATCGTTTGCATGAACAGTTTTTAGAAAATCTAACCCAATAACTTTGTTAAATTGAGAAAATGTAGCTTTCACAGCTTCAGTATCTCTTAAATCATAGCCAGAGCCAAAAGCATGTTGTGTATCAAAGCATACTCCGCCAAACCCTTTATGGTTACCAACCCCGCTCATCAGTTCAGCAACTTCCTCAAATGTGTCACCAATAACCGACCCTGCTCCAGCAGAAATTTCTATAAGCAACTTAGTGTTTCCAGAATATTTTTCTAAAACTTTCTTTAAACCTGCTTTAGCTTGCTTCATACCAGCTTTCTCGCCTAAGTCTTTAAAACTCCCTGGATGAAACATTAAATAATTTGCTCCCAACAAGGAGCTTCTCTCTAATTCTTGGCGAAGTACAGCCAAAGTCCCGTTGAATATTCTTGGATTACTTGAACCCAAATTCAAAAAATACGGAGCATGAATAACAAAAGTATTATAACCATGCTCTGACATGGCAGCATGAAATTTCTCAGCAGTTTCTTTGTCTATGTCTTTCACAGGCCCTCCATGAGGAGACCGGGAAAAAATTTGAAAAGTTTCGCATTGCAATGCCGCAGCATTCATAGGCGCGTTCCATAACCCTCCTGCAATAGATACATGACAC
>CAZQWV010000022.1:0-9727 GCA_964597185.1 uncultured Candidatus Saccharibacteria bacterium | reverse complement strand
TGCAGTAATAGTTTCTTTAGGGCCTACTAAAGCACAAATGTCTCCTGCAAAAACTTCTTTTACTTCATCGCGTTGGTCTGCGCGCATACGCACAATACGTCCAACACGTTCTTTGTTACCAGTACGAGCATTCAACACATAACTACCTGCTTGCAAAGTACCAGAGTAAACGCGGAAGAAAGCTAAGCGACCTACAAATGGGTCGGTAGCAATTTTGAAAGCCAAAGCAGTGAAAGGTTCGCTATCATCTGGTTTGCGTTCTAATTCTTCTCCAGTTTTAGGGTTAGTACCTTTAACAGCACCTTTGTCTGTTGGGCTAGGTAAAAAGTTAGTCACAGCATCTAACAAAGTACGAACAATAATACCGCGGCCATCACCACCAAACACTGGGTAGAATTCTCCGCTACGAGTAGCTTTGCGAATACCATTCAACAATTCTTCTTCAGTTAGGGCTTCACCACCTAAATATTTTTCCATTAACTGGTCATCATGTTCTACAACTTTTTCAATAAGTTCGTGGCGATATTTCTCACACTTTTCTTTCATGTCAGCTGGAATTTCACCAATGGTAAATTCTTTATCAGTATATTCCTTGTAGGTGTAAGCTTTCATCTGAACCAAATCTACAACTCCAGTAATATCTTTTTCAAAACCAATTGGGAGCTGTACTGGGTAAGCATTCTTAGTTAAACGGGTATGAATAGATTCCAAAGACTTGTAGAAGTCTCCACCAGTTTGGTTAATCTTGTTGAAGAAACACATACGAGGCACACCGTACTTGTCAGCTTGGCGCCATACAGTTTCAGACTGAGGCTCTACACCCATTTTTCCATCGAACACAGTAATAGCACCATCGAGTACGCGCAAAGAACGTTCTACTTCAACTGTGAAGTCAACGTGTCCTGGGGTATCAATAATGTTAATTTTGTATTCCTTGTCACCTTCAATTTTGATGTATTGTGGTTTCCAGTAACAAGTTACAGCAGCAGAAGTAATAGTAATTCCGCGTTCGCGTTCTTGTTCCATCCAGTCGGTAACAGTTTCACCTTCGTGTACTGCACCAATTTTGTGGATCATGCCAGTGTTGTACAAAATACCTTCGGTAGTTGTAGTTTTACCAGCATCAATGTGAGCGATAATCCCGATGTTACGGGTTGCTTCAATTGGATATTCTCTTGGCATAATTTAATTTAAAATTTAGTTTCTTATTTGCGCTTTGCACCAAAGCGGGCAAAGTGAGCAAAAGCTTTGTTAGCTTCTGCCATACGGTGAGTATCTTCTCTCTTTTTAATAGCAGCGCCTTGTTTCTGAAATGCATCTAAAATTTCAGCTGCTAACTTTTGAGCCATTGGAATACCTTTGCGGGTGCGAGCTGCATTAATCATCCACTTCATACCTAAAGCAGTGCGGCGTGGCTCTTGTACTTCCATTGGTACTTGGTAGTTGGAACCACCAATACGTCGGCCTTTAATTTCCATAATAGGAGAGACATTTTTTAGAGCGGTGTCAAAAATGTCTTGGCTGGTTTTACCTTCAACTTCTTCCAAACCTTTTTTCTTTTCTTCAACAATATCCAAAGCTTTGTACAAAATACTTTGGGCAACAGTTTTTTTACCGTTCAACATTAAATAGTTGATAAATTTGGAATATTTAGTACTGCCAAATTTTGGATCTGGTAAAGGTTTATTTTTATCGTAACTTCTTGCTCTACGTGGCATATATTTATAATTTCAATTACAGATTAAGCAGATGGTTTCTTAGTACCGTATTTGCTGCGAGAGCGCTTTCGACCGTCAACGCCTAATGTGTCTAATCTTCCTCGAACAATGTGGTAACGTACACCCGGAAGGTCTTTTACCCTACCACCGCGGATCATAACTACACTGTGTTCTTGCAAGTTGTGTCCAACTCCAGGAATGTAAGCCAATACTTCCATACCGTTGGTAAGTTTCACCTTAGCAACTTTACGCAAAGCAGAGTTCGGCTTTTTAGGAGTTGTTGTGTAAACCTTCAAACATACGCCGCGCATAAACGGAGCGCCAGTTTTGATAGTCAACACTTTGTTTTTGATCAGGTTGATTCTACGTTGCAATGCTGGAGATTTACTCTTAGCCTTCAACGGAGAGCGGCCCTTTCTAACTAACTGGTTGATTGTTGGCATTTTTATGGATGCTTTCCTTGCTTAATGCTTATTACTTAATGATTGCTTAATTAAACACAAAAACTGACCATTAAAGAGTCAGTTCCTCAAAATGGCTCGCAAACTTGGTACTACTTTGAAGCCTTAAAAGTATTATTCCCAAACTTGACGACAAATGTCAGTAATTAATTGCTAGATGCAATTGGCTTCTAATTGAGTTGTAACGATATTATACTGCACTTCCTGTAAAACGTCAACTTAAAGTCAAGACCCCCTATTTTTGGCGGGCATTGACTTTTTGTTAATAAAACTGTATAGTACACGATTATGAAACCACTCGGGTTTCATTTTTTATTGCGGGAGCAGTCCCGTTGGTCTAAAAACAGCTTCCGAGGTCGCAATTGGAAATTTCAAATGGAGGAATTATCAAACGATGGAAATGACAGCAGCATGCCAAGAAAACGCAAAAGAAGAAATGGGCAAAATGATAGCTGCCCACGACACAACTTTTGCACCACCACCAAAAAATTCAGTTTATGTGACAGTTATTGGTCACGAACCGAGCAAGAACCGTGACCCTGAAGAGTTTATTCAATACGTCAGATCCCATACTGAGAACGGGCATATTGAATTTACAATCGGGGGCATTGTATTCAAACTCAATTACGAAGATGTTAGAAAGGGTTTCAACATGTCGAAACCCGGCTATATCAGCAAAAAGATTCTAATGCCTCTCAAAGTTTGGATTCGCAAAAGCTCGTCTATGCCCAACTGGTTAAAATACTGGGCGAGACACAAAGTTGCCGAAGGTTGTGCAATGGCACGTATCCACGTTGCCTACGGCACAACCAAACAAACCGCTCAAGAGTGGTTGAAGTTTTACGGGGAAGCGGAAGATATTTTTCCGACAGAAATCCCGATGAAGACATTCAAGCTCTCAATCTCTCCTCAGAGCCTTTACAGCGAGGTCAGCAGATATGCTGCATCCTTGAAGTAGAGCCAGCTCTCACATTTCCAAAAAGCAGAACACCCAAGATATTCTATCTTATGGGTGTTTTCTTTTTATGCACCCTCTATAAAACTACAACAACCCCATTAGCCAGAAAAAGATATTTATGACTGGGATGAATATTGTATCCAGCCAGCCCATTAAAATAAATAAAAAGACAAGAATAAATCCGTACGATTCATAAGCGCCTATAACTCCCCACCAGCTTTGAGGTAATATAGATAATACTATTTTACTACCGTCTAATGGCGGGATTGGAATTAAGTTCAATGTACCTAAAGCTAAATTCAAAACAATAGCTTTAATGAGTAAAGTTTCAGACAAAAACTGAGTTCCTACATATTTCAATACCAAAGCAAATATAACAGCCAATAAAAAGTTAGATAGTGGCCCTGCAAAACTCACTGCTGCCATACCCAAACGCTCACGACGCATATTGCGAAAGTCTACAGGTACCGGCTTAGCAGCTCCAAAAATAACTGGCGAGTTTGCCAGCAGTAACATCAATGGAATTAAAATTGAGCCCATTAACTCTATATGAGGAACCGGATTTAAGGTTATTCTCCCCTCTTTTTCTGCAGTATCATCACCAAACCAACCAGCAACCACACCGTGGCTGACTTCATGAATAATTACTGAAAATACCAATATTCCTAGGGTTATTAGAGAACTAATGCCAAAATCCATAGATTTTCTTTATTAATACTTGATTATTATAGCAAACTGTGATAATATCATACAGAACTTAATTTTTACGTTAATGCCAAGAATGTGCACCCTTTGTGGTAAAACCTATTCCCGAACTATCAAGCGCTCCCACAGTATGAGAGCTTCTATTAAACGTTTATTGCCTAACTTGCAACTTACAGTTGTAGATGGGCAAAAAGTTAAAGCTTGCACCCGTTGTATGCGCACAGCAGTTAAGCCTTCCCGCGCTACAGTCAAGGCTAGCAAATAATATTACTTTTTTAAACAACAGGCACTCAGCCTGTTGTTTTTTTATCTCCTATTTTATATAATACGCACACCTGAAGTGTAGGAATTTTGATGAAAAGGACTAGAATAAATAAGTATGAAAGGAAAAATTACAAGAGGAACAGTTAAAGGGTTTGATCCTAAAACTGGTTATGGTTTTTTGATTGTTTCCGGAGACAGCGATGTCTTTTTTAACATATCGGATGTTAAAGATCGCAATTGTCGAGGAGAAATCAAAAAAGGCGTGCAAGTGCAGTGTTGTTTGGGACCAGGAAAACCTGGTCAGAGAGCGAGCAATATTGTTCCTATACATCATTGATTCGATGACCTACTCTCACATCTCACACTTGGTAACTCGCCGGGCGGTCTTTCACAGGCTGCCCTTTTCTATTTATGGCGTGTCTCCAGAAAAGACTTATAAAATCTTTATTTTTATTTGAGGTGCCATAATTTACTATATATTCATGTATGGCAATTTCTAATGAAATTAGCTATACTAATTTTACAATTTATAACCTAACCTCATATTTTATCGGCGCCGATATCATATGAGCATGGTTAAAACCTTCCTAGTATGCAGCTCTCCGTCCAGAGCCCTAGGAAGGTCCTGTCTCGAAAGGGACAGTGGGTAGCCTCGGCTACCACTGGCGGGGGGCTTTGTGCTTTCCGCCAGTACCGGATCCTTACCAATATGCCAAGCAACCACACTAGTGACCGCGTAATAGAAATTATTATCGTGGCTCAATTATCTGCCATCCTAGTGGCAGTAATGTTCTACTACTTTGTGCGCATGCCTGGTTTGGCACAGAGCTCGTGCCAAGCACAAAGCTCCCCCGCTACTTCCCTCTCTAAAACAAAAAGCGTCCTGCAATAGGACGCTTTTTGCGTTATTTATATTAAAAATTTTGTATCCCAGAATACCACAGCAAAGTGGCCAACACTACTACAAAAGCTGTGTTAGAAATTAAATCCAAATGTTGAACTTTTACTCTCACAGCAATAGCTACAACCAATAAAGAAGTCATTAACGCTATCATGAGCAAGTAAAACTGGTTTTGCAATAACTCAGGGTCAAACACTATGCCAAACAAGTTCAATAACTTTGGCTCTGGTCTACCGCTCAAATCGTAGTTAGATTTAAAACCATTATCAAATAAAGCCAATCTTTCTTCCACCGCATTTGTACCTTCTTTTTCTGTACGTACATTCAAGTATTTACTTTCTGTTAGAGCTGCAACTGGCACACTTACCTGCCACAAAGTATGAGAATTTGGGTTTGGTTGCATCTCTAAAAAGTTATTGCCATACACAGCAGTAACTTTATCTGCTGGACTGCTAGTTTCTACAGTTACTTGGATCTCATTTTTGTTAATTTGCAAATCAACAGCTGGAATGCTTGGAGCACTTACACTAATAGATTCACTTGCTACTTTAACTGGTGCAGGTGCTGGTTTAGTTTGTGCTTTTGCTTCAGAAGCTTGTGCTTTAGGTGGAGCAGCAACTTGTATTTGTTGAGGTGGATTTTTTGGAGGAGCTGGCGCTGCAGGTGTTGGAGTAGGTGCTGCTGGAGCTGTCGCTGCAGTAGCTGCTGCTGCCACTGGTTGACTCGTTGGTACGGGAGGAGCTAAACGAGGAATTACAGGAGGTGCTGGCTTAGGGTCTACGGGTGCAGGCTTTGGAGCTGGGCTAGAAACTTGGCCTCCCATAGGAATGCCAAACATTTGTACAACTATGGTAGATTGCTTACCTTGAAAATTTCCTACAGCAATACCAACCCCAATTTCTTTAAAAGAAGAGTTTAAAATATTTGCTCGGTGCCCAGGAGAGTTCATCCATGCAGATTCTAAACTTTCAGCTTCATTGAAACCAACCCCTAAGTTTTCACCGGCACCCTGGTAGGCATAGCCTTGTGCACTAATAAAATCCCAAGGCTGTTTGTTGTCTGGGGTAACATGAGAAAAATACTGTTTAGCTAACATGTCGTTTGCTTTGCTTTGCGCAGCAGCTTCCAGCTTAGAGTTGTATGTTAACCCAGATAAGTTATTTGCTGCTCTGGATTGGTTGGTTAAAGCTGCAACATTAGCTTGAGTAATAGCAGATGACAATGCAGGCAATACAGGGCCAAAAGTAACTACTGCAATAGTCACAATTTTTACACTCAACATGAGCAAGCTAATGAGCGCCAAAGAACGATGGCGCAAAGCATGAGGCCGGAAGTTATTGCGATGGTTTGGCAGTACTGTATCTACTACATGCCTGGCTGGTGCTTGAGCAAACTTTGGTAGAGCTTCAATATTTACTTTTGCTTTAACTTTTTCAGATGCACGCAATACTTTGCTCGATACTTTACCAGATACCTGCTGAATATGTTTTACAATGTGATGAGTAAGTTTTTTCGCGGAATTGCTCATGTTTAAGCTATTTATATATCAATCAAATAACTACATATTATAGCACAATTTCAATAAAATGTCAATAGGTTAAAATCTATGTCCTGTTTTGTGCTGATAAATTAAATTCTAAACTAAACTAGCGAGTGTCGCCACTACCCTGTAGTTGTCCTCGTTCTTTTCTAGATAAAAGCTTATCTAAATTTCTTTGGGCCACATCATCTAAGTCTACTCCTAGTTCAGTTGCCAATTGTGCGACATACCACAACACATCTCCTAATTCTTGAGAGATAGCCTCAGCTTTTTCTGGAGTCAATTGACTATTATCATCACGAATAATTTTTTTAACTTTGTTTGCAACTTCCCCTGCTTCAGCGGATAGACCGAGCGAGACATATGCTAGCCCTTGTTCTTTAGGGTAAATTGCAGTTGTTTTAGACTGCTCCTGGTAATGGTTTAGTGTCATATTGTTTTAAATTTACTATACAGTGAAATAATCTGGACCGCTCTGTTCTTTAGCTTCGGCCATGCGTTTAATGAGGTCATCTAATTCTTCTTCGCTAAAAAATTCTATGGTAATTCGTCCGCCTCTGCCTTGGCGTTGAATTTTTACTTGTGTTCCAAGTGTACTGCGCAACTGACTTTCCATGGCCATGAGCTGAGGGTCTGGAGCAGCTGCATCCATTTGGCGGCGAGCCATGAGTTCACGAACTTTGGTTTCTACTTGGCGGACATTCAACCCCTGATCCACAATTGTTTTATACAGCAGAATTTGTCGCTCCATATCTGGTAACCCTAAGATGGCGCGAGCATGGCCTTCAGTAATTTTGGCTTCCACAACTGCGCGCTGAATTTCTGCTGGTAAATTGAGCAAACGTAAAGTGTTGGCAATAGCTGGGCGACTCTTCCCTACTTTTTTAGCCACCTGCTCCTGAGTCATATTGAAATTTTTGATAAGTCTGTCGTAAGCTTGAGCTTCTTCTATGGCGTTGAGTTCTTGTCGTTGGATGTTTTCAATCAGAGCAACTTCTAACTTTGTCTGGTCTTCTAATTTCTCTTTGATGATGGCAGGAACTTTAGTTAGTCCTGCTAATTGAGAAGCACGGAACCGTCTTTCACCTACAACAATTTCATAACCAGCTTCAGTTTTCGTTACTACAATAGGTTGAATAACTCCATGCTCACGAATGGAGTCGGATAGCTCTCGCAATGCTTCTGGGTTAAATACTTTGCGAGGCTGGTATGGATTAGCAACAACTTTGCTAACTTCAATTTCTTGAATTTGGGCATCGGCATAAGACACTTTGTCAGTGGATACTGGATGTGTCTCTGTTGGTGTTTGTTGCGGTTGGGCTGGGGTTGGCTGAGCTGCTTCCTGCGGTTCTTTCTGCGGTTCTTCTTGAGGTTCTGGTTCAGAATTTTGGGCAAAAGAAACCGGCACCACAGTTGGCTGTAGAGCAGGTTCTACGTTAGGGTTTGGTGCAGCCTGCGGAATGCGAGGCGGATAAGACTGCTGAGGTGACAAACCGGGAGCCAATGGAGTGATGCCGTCCATAAATAAAAAAATTGTAACTTAGTTTTTATAATGGTGCCGCTAGTCGGAGTCGAACCGACATGCCTTTCGGCACACGATTTTGAGTCGTGCGTGTCTGCCAATTCCACCATAGCGGCACGAAATTAGCTTATATATAATAACAAATTGGTTTATAACGGTAAAGTGCTTAAAACAGAGGTTTAAGCCACATTTTAAGCTGTTATTTGCCTATTTAACTACCTTACCCAATACAAAACCAAAACTACTGCTGCCAATATTAAGCGGTAGACCACAAACACTAAAAAGCTATGTGAGCCCAAATACCGAATAAGGTATTTGATGGCTAAAAACCCGCTAACAGCAGCTGTAACAAAGCCGACTGCTAACTGAGGAAAAGTAACTACAGAATTAAACTCTGGCAGCTTTAACAAACCTGCTCCAAAAATAACAGGTATGGACATGAGGAAACTGAAACGGGCAGCATCTGCTCTGGTAAAGTTTAGAGCTCGGGCAGTTATCATGGTGGCACCGCTTCTAGACACCCCTGGTATGATGGCAATGGCTTGGGAAAATCCAATAGTTAAAGCATTGCCTTTGGTTATTTTATTTAAGTTTTTTTCTTGGGCTGCCCAACGATCTATAAGAAATAAGATAATGCCCACCACCGCTAAGTTCATAGCAGCTAGCCAAGGCTGACGAAAAGTGTCTTCTACAAACCCTTCTAATAATTTACCAATAATGGCAGCAGGTATGCTAGCTATAATAATTAGCCAACCTAATTTTTGGTATATATTATTTTCTAAATCTCTGGTGGATTTAAATAGCGAATACCAGAACCCTTTAACCAACAGCAGGATGTCTTTACGAAAATAAAACAACACTGCAAGCAAAGTCCCCCAATGCATGGCTACATCAAAACCTAAACCTAAATCTTCCCAGCCAAACAGCCAAGGAACAATAATTAAATGAGCGGATGAAGAGATTGGTAAAAATTCACCAAGTCCTTGTACTAACCCTAATACAAAAGCTTCTAGCATTATTCATCTACTCCTGGAACTGGGTACTGTCCTGCTAAATCATGTACTTCTTGAGCAATACGTTTTATGGTTTCGTTATTGTCTAATGATGCGGTAAATTCTTTTACAGCAGACTTTCGCATAGTCTTGTCTTCGGGTAAACGTACGTTGCTAAACTCTTTTACTATTTGCCCAATCCATTTACCAATTTGAGTCATTTGCTGTTCTTTCATACCGCGGATAGTTAAAGGCGGTGTGCCTAGACGAATACCAGATGGATAAAATGGTGGGGCTGGGTCGTTAGGTAAAGGACTTTTATTGGTATTAATATGGACTGCATCCAAAGCTTTTTCGTAAAAAGCACCTAGTCCTGGGGCAATTGGTCTGAGGTCAATGAGCATTAAATGGTTGTCGCTTCCTCCGGAAATAAGTCTTACACCTTCTGCTACCAATGACTCTGCCAAAGCTTGGCTATTTTTTACAACTTGTTTGGCATATTCTGTAAACTCTGGTTGCATAGCTTCTTTTAGCGCCACAGCTATACCAGCAATGGTGTGCTCATGAGGGCCACCTTGCATACCTGGAAATACTGCTTTTTCAATTTGTTCTTTGTATTCTTCTTTGCAGAAAATCATGGCACCACGTGGACCGCGCAAAGTTTTG
>CAZQWV010000021.1:0-9882 GCA_964597185.1 uncultured Candidatus Saccharibacteria bacterium | reverse complement strand
GCTCCGCCCACATCTACCCCTTGGGCAATGTACGGACTTTGTTTGTCTATGCGCACCTCAACTTCACATTCCTGCCCTTCTATAGCTTTAACTATACTAGCTATATCTACAGTTCCGCTGCTAGTAACCTCACCTGTAACCATAACTTTGCCATGACCACCCATAACTTCTATAGCCACCCTGCTAGTTGGGTCTTGTGCTAAGTAAGCATCTAAAATACTATCTGCAATAAAATCACAAATTTTGTCTGGATGTTTTGGGCTTACAAACTCTGCTGTTCTAATCATATATTTTTTATAATTTATTAGATTGATTTACAAATAAAAAAACTGCGGTGAATCCGCAGAAAACAAGATATGTCTTATCTGTCCCTTGCGGGCTGAAAGTGGCACCAGCAGCTAACAAACACATGTGTTTAGATAGCTCAGGTTGCCGGGCAGGTTACAGGGTCAGTTCCCTATCTGCCTCTCTGGATAAATATTCAATTGCCCTTCTATTATAACTGTTTCTCTGTGCCCAGTCAAAATTTCCTCTCCCAGACGCAAGAAAACCCAAACAACAAAATGCGTCGTTTGAGTTTTCTGGTTAGAAACTTGGTTTCGGTCAGGGGCTGGACCGAATACCGTATTTGTTTGACGAAATTCCGAAATGTTCGTAAGTTTCGTCTTTCAGTCTTACAAGCTGTTGCTCGTAATACTGTTTGTGTTGAACCCCTTTGCCGACAGGTTCGGTTTCGGTAGCTGGAATATAAAACCGGTCGTTTAGCTCTTTGTCGTTGAAGCTTCGCTCTACACCGCTTACGATTTCTCCATTCATTCCTACTTCGATCACTGTGAACCGACGGAGGAATTCATTTTTGATTGTCATGAGGGTATATTCACCCTTTCTGACAGTCAAATTAATCTTTAGAGGTTCCGGTCCTTGGAAGCTAAGAAAATAATCTCCTGTGAGATCATCTTTCTTGCTTCTGGAGTCCCGCAGGACCGCGTCTTGCAAAGCGACCATTGCGGGGTCAATGCTCGGCACTTCGCACTTTTTGCCGAATCCCGAGTCTTCACACGACAGGAGCGACACCGACGAACTGCCAGTGTATTTGTAAGCACCAACGCCTACCAAAACACCGACGAAAATTGCCAAGAGAACGATTGTTCCCACAAAGTTAAAGTTTCTGTTCATTTCAATCCCTCCGTTTTAAGGCCGTCGCCTGTATTTTTCTTAGAAAAAAGCTAAAAAACAGCTTCTTCCATTCCGCTTAGTATTATAGCATATTTTTAATATTTTGTCAATATGCTATAAAAATTACTTAAAAACTAGGAAAATAATAATAAAAACCGCTTTATATAAGCGGTTTTCTGAAACTTGAATATAATGCTATTTAATCTTTATTAAGCATGAGTAGCATGGCAGCACCACCCAAACACCCCCCAGAACTATGGCCAATATGTTTGCCACTATGGTCCATAATATCATCGCCATGAGTCATAACTTGAGCGTGGCTGCTGTATTTGGTGTAAGCTTTACCATCTTCCCCAATGTGACCAATACGGTGGTGAGCTCTGTCCCACAAAGTGCCATCATGACTAATACTGCCAACTTTGTGACCTCTCTTGTCGTAAACATGTCCATGCTCGGTAATTTTTCCAGCTACATGACCATGACTGTATATGTGGTGACCTGCTGAACCCATTGAGGAAAAAGCAGAACTTAAATCTAATGGCATGGACTAATTATACCACTTTTCGAATGCTTGTTTTAACAATGGTTTCTAAATCGCTGTATTTAAGTTCATACCCCAAAACTTCACGAAGTTTTTTGTTGTCTGCTACTAAAGTTGCTGGGTCACCTTCACGACGTGGTCCTATCTCTACTGGTACCATGTGTCCGGTAATGTCGGTTACAGCATGAACCACTTCATCTATGCTAGCTCCCCTGCCTGTGCCAATATTGAATACACTAAAAGTTGGAAGCTCTGCAATTTTACCTAAGGCTGCTAAATGTGCTCCAGCTATATCTAACACATGAACATAATCGCGTACACAGGTACCATCTTTGGTGTCGTAATCTTTACCGTTTACTGTGAGGTGAGGACGCTTGCCGGCTGCTACTTCCATAACAACTGGGATAAGGTGTGAGTCGTGAGTGGAGAAAAGAGTTCCATCGAAGTCTGAACCGCATGCATTGAAATAGCGGAACACTACAGCTGAGAAACCACGGTAGATGGTGTAAAACTGAATAGCTTGTTCTGCCAACAGCTTAGTGTGGCCATATGGGTTAATGGGTGCTGGGCTAGATTGCTCATTGATAGGCAAAGTTTCTGGCTCGCCATAAACAGCTGCGGTAGAAGAGAAAACAATTTTATTAACTCCATGTTTGTCCATGACTCGCAGCAAAGTAACTGTGGCCAGAGTATTGTTGGCCAAATACTTTTCTGGTTCTTTTACTGACTCCTCTACTTCAATGCTGGCAGCCAAATGCATAACAGCTTCTACTGGGTAACTAGAAAAAATTGATTCTAAAAAGGTTTCGTCGCCAATATCTCCTTGGTGGAACACAGCTCCTGCTGCAATATTACCTGCTTTTCCAGTAGACAAGTTGTCTGCCACAATTACGCTGTGTCCTGCAGACAAAAGTTGTCGCACTACGTGACTGCCAATATAGCCGGCGCCGCCGGTCACTAAAATAGTCATAGGCTTTTTTTCTAAACTGGTTAATTGGGATAACTGTTGCATGAGTTCATTGTAGCGATCCATGGTTAGCACGACTGCTTCTGACTGACCCGCTACGCTAAGCAAAAGCCCTCCTGGGCGGCGTTTTACTTCGGCTATGAGCTGTTGCAAATATTGGTTATCCATAGTTTATGTAATAAAAATAAATAATAAAACCAGCGTTAAAGTTTTATCGCTGGTTGTGTTTTTATTTTTAGAATGTTTGGTTTTTTTCAGTATAGCATCTATGAAAAATTGCGCAAATAAATATGCAAAAACCCGCCCCAGAATGGGGCGGGTTTAGAAAGCTTAAGTTTACTGCAAGGGCTATATTAAGCCATTACTAAGCGCTTCAATAAGTTACGTTTGCGGTAAGCTACGAAACCTAAGGTTAGAAGCCCTGCAAAAGCTGCAGCAGAAGTTCCAGCAGCACCAGTAGTAGGAGCTACAAAGATGCTTGTGCCTTGTACAGAACCAACATTGATAGTTACAGTGTTACCGTAAGTGTTCAACAATTGGTATGACAAACCTTGGCTCAAGTTGTGCTTGATACGAACTTTGAAAGTTTTAGTTACAGTACCGCCAGCAGGAATGTTTATTCCTGGGTAGCTTAAGGTGTTGCCGTTTAATGTACCGCCGTTGCGGTCTACCATGTCAGCGTAGCTAAGTACACCAGACAAGTCATCGGTAATAACGAAGTCGTTGGCAGTAGAGTTACCAGTGTTGCGAACTACCAAAGTGTAAGTGATAAAGTCTTCACGGGAAGCAGTTATGGTAGTAGCATCGGCGTTCTTAGTATCGTTCCATGCGCGCTTGCTAAATTGCAAGTTTACATTAGAACCAGATACACAACCTACAGTTACAGTAGCGTCATCTTGGTCGGAGCTAGAGTTGCTTGCGCTAGCGCGAGCAATGTTTTGCAAGCTTCGGGTAGAACAGCTAGAAGAGCTGCCTCGGTCTACAATTGCAGTTAAAGTAACAACTTTTTCTTCACGACCAGCAATGGTGTCTAAGTCAATGTTAGTCAAAGAATCAGAGTCAACTTCATCACCGTCAATTTCAATACTGTCAGAAACTAAACGTAGGCCAGATGGTAAAGTGTCACGCAAGCGTACATTGTTCAAACGAGAGCTGCCAGTGTTGCGAACAGTGATTTCGAATTCTACACGGTCACCGTTGCTTGCGCTTATAGAATCACGGAAAGTACCGCCAGTAGTTAAGTTGCGAACCAATTTATCTACAGCAAGTCTGCGAGGTGTACCACCTCCGCCGCCGCCACAATTTGAAGTACAACCTTGGTCAACAACTACGCGAGCAGTATCAGATACGCTGGTAGCGTTGCTAGCTTGTGCAGTAGCAGTGTTGGTGTAAGTACCGTTACCACCAGTTACACGCATGCTGTAACGGATAGTAATTTCACCATTTACAGCCAAGTTGCCGAGAGTCAAAGTACCAGGAATAGTACCAGACCACAAGTTGCTTGCGCCAGTTACTTCAATAGAACCACTAATGAAAGATGTTCCAGAAGTACCATTGTCAGTCATGGTTACGTTGTTGGCTGTTACAGAACCGGTGTTACGAATCTTAATTTCGTATTGTACAGTGTCGTTGTTGTCAGCATTTACAGTTTTTTCGAAACTGGTGTTGTCTGTAACGTTACGTACATATTTGGTTAAGGTCAAAGTGGTGTTTTGAGGAACATCATTTTGTACTACAACCGGAGTCTGACAAATACCACCGAAGTATACACCACCCGCTACCATTTGCCATGCAAAGTTGTAAGAACCAGTAGCAGAAGGAGCTTGAGTACTTAAAGTAAAGGTTGCTTCGCTACCAGGAGCTACAGAAGAAGCTAATCCAATACGAGCTGTACCCCAAGTAGTGTTGTCTTGTGGAGACTGAGAGCCTAAAGCATAGGTACCAGCAGCCCAAGTGGTGTTACCAGTGTTACGTACACGGATAGTACCAATGAAACCTTGGTTTGGTCTAAATGGAGAAGCAGGACTTAGTGTTACTTCAATACATTCAGCATTGTTAGTATTTACTGGGGACACAATTACACTAGCAGTAGAACTTACTGGTGCTACAGAAGTAGCTTGTGCAGTAGCAGTGTTAGTGTAAGTACCAGCACCACCAGTTACACCAGAAGTGTAAGTTATGGTAACTTCTTGACCAGGAGTCAAAGTACCAAGGTTAATGGTTCCAGGAATACCTGTACCAGTACCACCGTTAGATACTTGCAAGCTACCACCTACATACAATGTGCCAGATGTACCATTGTCGGTAACAGTTACATTGTTTGCATTGGCATTACCAGTATTTTTAACTTTAATTTGGTAAGCAACCACATCACCAGTAGAAGCTGGAGTAGAAGAGGTGTATGCATTGTTCAAGTTCAAGTTACGAACCAATTTTGTAATGCTCAAAGCAGGAGTTCCAGCAGGAGGGTTAACTACCACAGGAGTCTGACAAGTAGCACCAAAGAAACCGTCGTTCTTTACCATTTGCCAAGCAAAGTTGTAAGAACCAGTGCTGGAAGGAGCTTGGGTATTTAAGGTGAAAGTAACTTCATTACCAGGAGTTACAGAGCTGTTTAAAGTTATTCTGTTAGTACCCCAAATAGTGTTGTTAGCAGGAACTTGAGAACCTAATGCATAAGTACCAGGCATCCAAGTTGTAGTACCGTTGTTACGAACACGAATAGTACCAGTAAAGCTTTGTCCAGAAGTAAATGGAGAAGCTGGGTTCAAAGTTACAGAAACACATTCAGCATTGTCTACCAATACTGGAGGAGTTTTAACTACCACAGGAGTAGAACAAGTAGCACCGAAGTAATTGTTGTTCTTTACCATTTGCCAAGCAAAAGTGTAGTTTCCAGGAGTAGAAGGAGCTTGAGTGTCTATGTTGATAATAACTTCTTGTCCAGGAGCAACTGGGTGAGGCAAAGTCACGCGACTAGTACCCCAAGTGGTGTTGTTAGCTGGGTTTTGAGAACCTAAAGCATAACCGTTAGCAGGAACCCAAGTGGTGTTACCGGTGTTGCGGATTTTAATGCTACCACGGAAAGTTTGGTTTGGATCAAATGGAGATGCAGGGGTTAGAGTTACAGCTACACAAGTTGCATCATCGCTATCTACAACAATTGGGTTTACAACAACAGGAGTAGAACAAATGCTACCGAAGAAGTTGTTGTTTTGTACCATTTGCCAAGCAAAGCTATATGTACCAGCAGTAGTAGGAGCTTGAGTGGTTACTGTAAAAGTAGCTTGGCTACCAGGAGCAACTGCATTAGCCAAAGTTACGCGGCTAGTACCCCAAGTATTGTTGTTTGCAGGAGCTTGAGAACCTAAAGCGTAAGTACCAGGAGCCCAAGTGGTAGTACCGTTGTTACGAACACGAATAGTACCAGTAAAGCTTTGTCCAGGAGTAAAAGGAGAAGCTGGGTTCAAGCTAATAGATACACATTCAGCATCGTCAGATGTTGGAGGGTTGTTTACAGTTACAGTAGCATTAGCGCTAACTTGGTTTACAGAAGTAGCTTGTGCAGTAGCAGTGTTGGTGTAAGTGCCATTATCGCCAGTTACAGTAGCAGTATAGTTTATAGTTACTTCTTCATTTGGAGCTAAAGTACCAAGGTTAATAGTTCCAGGAATACCTGTACCAGTACCACCGTTAGATACTTGCAAGCTACCAGCAATGTAAGCAGTTCCAGATGTACCATTGTCAGTTACAGTAGTGTTTACAGCAGGAGCAGTTCCAGTATTTTTAACTTTAATTTGGTAAGCAACAGTGTTGCCAGTAACAGCAGTAGCAGAGTTACCCAAAGTGCCGTTGGTTGTAACATTGCGTACTTGCTTAGTAATGCTCAAAGCCGGGGTACCAGCTGGGGTACCAAGTTTAACTTTGAAACGTAAGAAACGAGCATATTCGAAACATGCGATTTGGTCACCTAAATTGTAGGTACCAGAACTCAAATCAATACCAGATTGCAATTGGTTTCCGAAAGAGTCATACAACTGACCACTGTTTGGAACTAATTCCAAAGTACGGTTAGCAGGAGTATTAATTACAAATCTTCCATTTGCAGTGTTGGTATTGTCACCACGCCAGTTACCAGTAACAGTATGGCTGCTACCAGCAGAGGTAGGCATATTTAAGGTAAAGCGCACATTGCGAGCAGTAGTCAACTCAGGGTCGCCATTTACAGCAGCACCGTTGTGGACATATGCCAACAAGTAAGCTTCTTGGCCATCTGCCAAATCTATACCATTATCATGGTCAGCTTGGCTGGTGGAGTAACTAGATGCACCAACAACTTTACCATCTAAGGTAACGAAGTCAGTACATTCAGTTTGGGTCTGGCTAAAACTTACTGGCCAGTAGTTTAGAACTGCACGATCTGGAGGATTCGGACAGTTTTCAGCTTTGGTAACGCTGTTAGAGCGAGGAACCAAAACCAACATAGTGGCTATAGCAGCCAACAATGCAATCCCAGTTTTCCAGCTCAAGCCAGAAAGTACCTGAGATTTAAGATTCATAATGTATGACATGGCACTTTTATTCATTAATTTATTATTAAACTTATTAATTAATATATCGTATTTGCTTATAAATAATTACTTCTGACCGACTATCAGAAATAATTCATATTAATATACATCATTTTTGCAATTTTGTCAAGAGTATTCCCTGCCAAATTGCTTAAATAAGCCAAAAAATATTAAAACCCTCATAAATTGAGGATTATTTGTTAGGATACCAGAAAACTGCCTTAAAATCAAATTAAGGCTTATATAAAACAAAAAACCGCCTTTTAGGCGATTTTTAAGTTATTGCCAGACCACTCCTCTGAATTCATTGTTGACCAGTAGTGGTATTCCAGAGATGGCTTTAATTTCACTGGCTATTTGCTGAACTCGGCAGTTATGGGACTGGCCGGAAGCGCAGTGGGCGCATAACCCGTGCAACTCCCTCACTATTTTGTTTTTGGACCTTTCTAATTCTGACATATTATTAAATTTTAATTATTTTATATATTTATTGAGTTTATTCTAGGTTTCTAATAACCCCTACTACTTTACCTTGGATCATCCACTCTTCTTTGGGGTAAATATTGGCATAATCTGGGTTTTCTGCTTTAAGGTAAGCTCTGTTTCTAATTTGCACAAAGCGTTTTACTGTAGCTTCATCGTGTAACAACGCTACGACAATATCGTTGTTTTTAGCTTCTTTAGTGGGCCGGACAATAACTAAGTCCCCTTCAAATATACCTGCGTTCACCATACTGTCTCCCCTAACTTTTAGGACAAATACATCTCTGCGGCCTCGAACCAAGGTTTGAGGAAGGTTTATCCAATCCTCTATGTGTTCTTCTGCTAAGTGAGGAGAACCAGCTTGAATGCTTCCTAGCAGCGGTACGCGAATTAGCCCTTTTTCTAAACTATTTTGTAAGCTGTTTAGCACAGTAATGCCTCGAGCTTTACCTGATGTTTTTACATACCCTGCTTCTTCTAGAGCTTCTAAGTGTTTGGCAGCAGCTCTTTTGGACTTTACTCCAAGGAATTCTGCCATTTCGGATAAAGTGGGTGGCAAATTGAACTCCCTAATTTGCTGTACTATATATTTGAGCAGTTCTTGCTGTCTTTCTGTTAAATTGTCGCTAAAGAAATCCATATAACTTTATGATTGTTGTTCAGTAAAGTTATGGTACACGATCGTATACCCCATGTCAACAACAGTTATCCACAAACATTTATTTCTTAAAAAGCCTTGTAATATTAACAAAAATATAATAGAATTCTGCGAACACAATTTATGCCAAAAGGAGGGGTATTAAATTATGAATTTGTCTGGTAAAAGCACGGTTGTAGATAATGAAGCGGCGAATGCCGCTATTTACGAAGACCAGAAAAGAGTAAAAAAGGAGGTTGAGCTAGATCCTGATGGCGATGCTCAATGCCCTAGCTGTTACCACTGGAATGAGAAAGTTGCAAGAGGTGAAATGAACTGTTTTGAGTGTCATCAACCTCTTATAATCGCTTAATTCTGGTCTTATCTTAAATTCAAACTAAAAAGACGCCCTAGAAACTTTTTTCTGTGGCGCTCTTTTTGTTTTATATTTGCAAAAAGCTAGCCAGGGATCAAAAATTTTATAACCGTTTATGCCAAGACATTATTGCATTTATTACATAAATATGCTTAAATAATGAATCGCGTTCTGAATACCCGCAGAACACTAGATGGAAAATTCTGGCTACAGGGTAATAGCCAATAAAACAAGACAGGAGGGTCTTGCAAATGTTTAGATCGACTACTACAAAAAAAAGCCGCACCAGAAAAAAGGGCGGCGTGCAAACGGAACTGGCGAGGCGTAAAAGCCTCAAGAAAAAAGCACAGCGGAACTACCCGGGCAAAGCCATTGCTTGGGTGGGAGCGAGACTATGCTTTGTGACCCATGTCACAGGCAGTCGCGTGGGAAGCGTCGTCGGCGAGGTGCCAAGCACCCCCGAGGTCGTAAGACAAACTCGGCGGAACCTCGTTCCAGCGAATACACGGGCAATGCACGGCGGCGGCTGGTAGTCCGTTGCCAACAATCAAAACAAAAAAGTCGCGGAATGCATTTTATTCTGCGGCTTTTTTACGTTCGGTTTAGACAAAAAGCTAGCCAGGGATCAAAAATTTTATGATAGAAACAATTGTTTCGCCTATATTGCGCAATACTGGAATTGATGCTGGAAGCAGGATTATGAGAACAATTAAATATATGAAATCTTTACGAATAACTTGAATGACTGCGTAAACAATTAAAGCAGCTAAACCAATAGAAATTATAGGTTGGACTGCAGGTGGAAAATTGCTCAAAAATTCCAGATACAAACTTTGAAACATGTTTAGGCTAATATTTTCCATATATGCTGTTTAATGGCAATTATTTCTCAGTTTCTTTAGAACTCTTTTTTGTAACTTTATCTAACACCACAATATGTGAGTAGTCGAAAATATCTTTTATAAACCTGTCAAAAGTGTTGCGGCGAATTTTGAATTCATCTTCGGACATAATACTATAATTTATTTCTGTACCCATCATTTTGCCACATTGTTGTAAAAATTTGTCTAATTTTGGCAAATTAACTTTGCCCACAATCAAAATATCTACTGGAAGCTGTGGTTGACCGGA
>CAZQWV010000020.1:0-9900 GCA_964597185.1 uncultured Candidatus Saccharibacteria bacterium | reverse complement strand
TCCGCTATTGTGCGGAAATGCCTTGATACTATACTGCAAAATGGCGAAAAAATCAATCGGCGCATTCATCGCCACCACAATCACAAAAATTGGTTTTTCACCTCATTTGTGATATAATATAACAAACAGTTGAAACCTATCTACAATTACTCAACTGAACTACACATAGCGAAACAAAAGTGTTAAAAATAGTTAAAATTCTTTTTTACCTGGCACTAGCAGGATTGGCTTTATTCTTGTACTGGTTCATGCCCAAATATTCCTATGTGCAAAAGAACCCAGGATTCTGCGCCAACCTCACAGAACATCTTTACTATTGCGGCAGTGGGGCAGACCTCAATGCTACTTTCCAGAAAGCTAGCAGTACGCAAAAAACCATGAAAGAGTTAGACACAAACCTAAACCAACAGCAATGATTCAAGCAACTAAACCCACATTTTCTTTTGGTGTCATTTTACTCATTGCCATTGGGCTGGTTGGTGCTGTGTACTATTTCAACCAGCAGTTAGACGAAAAGTACCAGCTGCAACTCCCAATGGAAACTGAAGGCAACCAGTTGGCTCAACAAAATACCCATACCGAGCAACCAGCAACTACAGATGAAACTGCAGAACCTATTTCTACTGAAAACTGGAAAGAATACAATGACCCAGAATTATTTGTCTCTTTCAAATACCCAGACAACTGGCAGGTGAGAACCTATGCTAGAGAAAACTTTGATATTATTGTACTCACTCCAAACAAAGCCAAAGACAAAGTTCGCATTTATGTAAGCAACAAAGAGTATGTTGGACTAGCAGGAGTTAAAACTACACCTACAGTGGTTGGCGGCCTCAGAGGTGTAAGCGCTAGCGACATGGTATTTGGTGTACGCCAAGGAGCCAATTATTTTACTTTTGATGTTGGCCAAGATCCACAGCTCATGCCAGAATTCAACGAAATCATCAAAACTGTCGCTTTTATAAAATAGAATAGGGTTATTGAAGAAATACAAAAACCGCCCACAATCGGGCGGTTTTATTGAATTTTTATTGAATATCATATTTAGCTACTCTTTTATATTATAGCATAAAAGAGAAAGTTTGTCAAGCATGTATCAGGCCAAACCATTCAAAAACTGCTTGAATACTCCCCTAACTCCAATTTTACCCTTAAATAAGGCTATTTTTCTTGGTAAAAGCTTACTAAAATACCCCCGAAACCTAAAATTAAGCAAGCTAGCAAATATATAGTAGGTAAAGAAGTTGAGCTACGGAAAGCAAACCCTAGCAAACCCACAGCAAATAACACTCCCCCAACAATACGGGAATAGTTACGTGGACTTTGTAAAATGTTCAATAAATTGTGCATAAATCTTTGACTTTCGGGTTAAAATCGTTATAATTATACCAGAAAATTAACTAAATTAAATAGTAACAATAACTCATGACAAACCCCATGACAGATACCTATTTGTGGTACGCAGTCGCGGCCAGTATACTCGCTCTCGCATATGGAGCCTTTTTAATTTACCAAATTTTGGCTAAGCCTGCTGGCAGCGGAAAAATGGTAGAAATTGCCGAAGCCATTCAGGCTGGAGCTCGTGCTTACTTATCCCGGCAGTACAAAGCTGTTGGGTTAGTAGCTGTTGTAGTTGTGTTGCTCATGTACCTAACTCAATTCACAGGAGCAATCAGCTTTTCATTTAACACTATATTAGGTTTCCTAGTTGGTGCAGTTCTTTCTGCTGTTGCAGGTTTTGTTGGTATGGACATTTCTGTTCGTGCCAATGTTCGCACTGCTGAAGCTGCTAAATCTGGGATGAAGCCTGCTTTGTCTTTGGCTTTCAAAGGCGGAGCTGTAACCGGTTTGTTCGTAGTAGGTTTGGGCTTATTGTCTGTTAGTGGCTTTTACCTATTTACCAAAGACTTAAGCGCTTTAGTAGGTTTAGCTTTTGGTTCTAGCTTAATCTCTGTATTTGCTCGTTTGGGTGGCGGTATTTTTACCAAAGGTGCAGATGTAGGCACAGATATGGTTGGTAAAATTGAAGCTGGTATTCCTGAAGACGACCCAAGAAACCCTGGTGTTATTGCAGACAATGTTGGTGACAATGTTGGTGACTGTGCTGGTATGGCAGCTGACTTGTTTGAAACATATGCTGTATCTGCCATTGCTGTTATTTTGCTTGGTCATGCTGTATTCCCAGACTTTGCCAATGCTATCACCTACCCTCTCATTATTGGTGCTGTTTCTATTGCTACTACCATTATTGGAACTTGGTTTGTTCGCTTGGGTGCATCTAACAATGTCATGAACGCTTTGTACAAGAGCTTAATTGTGACTGGTGTACTTTCTGCTGCTGCTTTCTACCCTATTACCAAATGGATGATGGATGGCAATGGTTTATATTCTGTTACTAACCTATTTATTGCTGCTTTAATTGGTTTAGGTGTAACTGCTTTCATTGTGTTCATCACTGAATACTACACAGCTGGAAAATACAACCCAGTAAAGAAGATTGCTGAAAGCTCCACTACTGGGCATGGTACTAACATTATTCAAGGTTTAGCCATTGGGATGCAGTCTACTGCTGCTCCTGTGGTAGTTATTGTGTTAGCTATCTTAGCTGCTTACCAGTTAGCTGGTTTGTACGGTATTGCTTTGTCTGTTATGAGTATGTTGTCTCTTACAGGTATTATTGTAGCTATTGATGCTTTCGGCCCTATCACCGACAATGCTGGTGGTATTGCTGAAATGGCTGGCTTAGATGAAAGCGTACGCAACGTAACTGACCCTCTAGATGCTGTTGGTAATACTACTAAAGCTGTAACTAAGGGTTACGCTATTGCTTCTGCTGGACTTGCTGCTATGGTACTTTTCGCTGCTTATACTCAAGAATTGGAAATGGTTCGCCACTACATTACTGTGTTTGACTTAAGCGACACCAAAGTGTTGGTTGGTTTGCTCATTGGTGGATTATTACCTTACTTGTTTGCTTCTATTGCTATGTCTGCTGTTGGCCAAGCTGCTAAAGCTGTGGTTGAAGAAGTTCGCCGCCAATTCCGCGAAATTTCCGGAATTATGGAAGGTACAGCTAAACCAGATTACTCTCGTGCTGTAGACATTGTGACTAAAGCTGCTATTAAGCAGATGATTATCCCTGCTTTAATCCCTGTTATTGTGCCAATTGTAGTTGGCCTAACTTTGGGAGCTGAAGCTCTTGGTGGCTTGTTGGTAGGCACCATTGTTACTGGTTTGTTTGTAGGTATTTCCATGACCACTGGTGGTGCTGCATGGGACAATGCCAAAAAGCATATTGAAGAAGGAAACTTCGGTGGCAAAGGTTCAGATGCACACAAAGCTTCTGTTACTGGTGACACTGTGGGTGACCCTTACAAAGACACTGCAGGTCCAGCCATAAACCCAATGATTAAGATCATTAACATTGTGGCTCTGCTATTGGTCCGCTTTGTGAAATAAAACGAATTAGCTCTAAATATGCTATACTAAAATGGCTTATTTTAATAAACTCATTAACTTATAAATTTTATGGAAAATGGAGAACGATACAATCCAATATTTGAGAAGTATAAAAATGATCCCAAAGTCCAAGAATTAGAAGTAGAGCATGGCAAATTAGAAGAAGAACTAAACGAGAATCACAAAGAAATGCTAGAAATCGTAGAGAGACTAAAAGAAGTAGATGAAAAAGATGAAAGATGGTCAGAATTTGACGAAAATAGAAAAAGAAGAAATGAAATACGAGCTAATGCTGGTAAAATCTCAAATCAACTGACAGAAATTTTGAATCAATACCACGAATAAATACAATTAAGAATAATCAAAAATATACTTATTATAAAACCCCCTATATATTGACGGGGGTTTTATAATATTGGCAAATTGTTATTAAATTTTATTTAAACTATGACTCCCCCGCCTAAACAATTTTTGCCTTGGTACAACACTAGGCTTTGACCACTGGCCACAGCTTTCTGAGGTTTGTCGAACACCACATGGTAATCTTTTCCAGTTTGAGTTATGGTTAGTTTCTCCAAATTTCCTTGGTGCCTGAAACGTCCAGTTAACTTGGCTGGGGAATTTTCTGGTTTAGTAATCCATTTGACACTGTGAATGTCTAATTCTCGAATTTCCAGTGCTGGGTCTTGAGGGTTATTAGTAACAACCAAAGTGTTGGTTTTTAAATTTTTCTTAACCACAAAGTAAGGTCCCCCACTACCCACTTTTATTCCTTGGCGTTGACCAATGGTGTAGTAGTGCAATCCATCATGCAACCCCAATTTTTTGCCTTGCATATCTATTATGTCACCAGATTTTGGTTTTAACTTTTGCTCAAGAAAATCTTTTAACCGTATGCGTCCCACAAAACACAGCCCCATGCTTTCTTTTTTACCTGCATTAGGTAGTTTTAGTTTTGCTGCTAGCGCTTTAACTGCAGCTTTTTTCATGTGGCCTATGGGGAATAAAACATGAGGTAACTGTTCTGTTTTTAGGTTATAAATGAAATAGGTTTGGTCTTTAAATTCATCTTTGCTGCGAGCTAGCTGAAACTGCGGTTTGCTATTTTGAATGCTGTTCTTTTTTTTAGCCGCTGGCAAAACTTGGGCGTAGTGGCCTGTGGCAACATAATCAAATTTGTTTTTCATGGCCCAATTGTACAGTAGTTTAAATTTAATTTCTTTATTGCACATGACATCTGGGTTAGGAGTACGCCCAGCTTTATACTCTTCAAAAAAATAGTTCAGTACAGTCTTCTTGTAATCTTCCTCAAAGTCTATGGTGTGCAAAGGTACATGGAAAAACGCTGCCACGCGCAAAGCATCTTGCCTGTCTGTGAGCCAAGGACACTCATCGTACTTCAAGCCAGAAGTGGACGACCAGTTCTTCATGAAAGCTGCTTCTACTTCGTACCCAGATCTAAGTAGTTGGTACAATGACACAGCAGAATCTATACCTCCAGACAATGCCATAAGCACCCGTTTTTTTCGGGGTTTAACCTGTTTATGTTTAACAGCTTTATGAACTTTTGATACTGCTTTTATTGACATTTGATAAAAATTATGTTCTAATTATAGACAAGATTCTGGTTTTGTTCAAGAATCTTTTAATTTCGTTTTTTTGCAAAACCGTTACATTTTCAAATTGGAGGATTTGATGAAAATAAAGAAAAGAAAAACAGCCAAGCGGAAAGATCCGCTGGTGGTGAATTGGTGGCTCCGCGAACAAATCAGTCGAGAGCTTCGCTGGGAAAACGACCCCAAATTTTGGAGCAAAGTTTTTATTTGCTACATTTCTGGGGCAACATTCTTTGTTGTCGGTGTGGCTTGCCTGTTGCTAGGTGACCTCACCAAAATTGGTTGGGCAATTGGCTATCTGCTCAACATTCTGCTCGGTTTGGGACTGTCCATTGCATCGGGACTGTGTCACTATTCCAGAAGCCGTAACCCCGAGCCTCTATTGGTGTTATTCAAGGAGCTTCATATTTACGGTCGCAAACACGACCAAAATGTGAAGTCTCTACGAAGTGCAATCCGCACCAAAAAAGATGACTTCAACGAACGGCGAGGTTGGCAGCTGCTAGAGCAAAAGCTTGCCCGGCAAAAACTTCGGTGGGAGGAAATAACTCATGCAGTATATGCGTTAAGACGGGCGGATGCTTTGGACGACTTCCAACTGCAGAAAGTCCATAAGTTGACGCAAGAGGTTCGGCAAATGGGCATAAACCTACTACCGGAAGACAGCCTGCTTTCCGGGCTTGCCAAAAAACCCAAACAACAAACCACTGCCGCATAACTTTCACCTAACTTTTCTTATGAACCAGAAAACACGGAGACAACGCTTTATCGTTTCCGTGTTTTTTGTTTTCCTAACTTAACTATGTGACTCTGTGCTGTTTTACTCTTCTGTAGAAATTAAAGTTTTATTATCTTTAATCCTATCTACATACAAAATACCATTTAAATGGTCTATTTCATGTTGGAATACTTGTGCTGTAAAACCGCTGTAGGTTTCTACGTGTTTGGTGCCAGTTTGGTCTAAAAATTCTACTGTTACAGATTCGCTGCGCACAGCTTGCCCTGCTACATTTTTTAAACTCAGACACCCTTCCCACTTAGGAGTTTGTTTTTTGGAATACTTTTTTATGACAGGGTTAATAATGACTGTTTTTGGGAAAGCCTCAACTTTTGCTCTGGGGTCAGTAATTTTAATTTCAATAACTGCCAAACGTAATGGTAAACCAATTTGTGTGGCAGCTAACCCAACCCCTATTTTATCCATGGTACGGAACATAACTGGGATAAGGTTTTGTATCTCCTGACTTTGAATTTGTGCCAATGTCAAAGGTTTAGTTTTGCCACGCAACACAGGCTGGCCAAACTGCACTATTGCCATGGTTTTAGGAAATTTTATAGTTTTTTTAGCTTTGTGAATTGCCATTTTTTAAAATGAGGTTTACTATTTAATTATAGACTGTTTTCAAAGGAGGTTACAATGAAAACAAAAGATATTATTTGGCTTTTTAGTCTTTATTTGAATGGGCAAGAACTCTTTGGTGAGTTCTGTCGCGAACATGGGTTTAAATTACAAACCACAGGCGACTGGATATATTTCGATGAAATGTATCCGCAATCAAACCAGGTCGCTGCGTTGGTGGTGGATGCAGACCAGTTTGACCTGGAAAACCTTGAAGCAATCATTGCTAAAATCCAGGTTCTAGAGAAAGCTGGAGCATTTCACGGAAGACTTGTTTTCTTGTCCAAAGACAAAAATAAGTCGGCGGACATTACTAGAAAACTCCATAGGGTTTGCCTACCACCACAAAAATCTCCTGTCGCCGCGAAACTCTCGCAAACCCTACTCCCACACTAACAGCTTTCACAACTCTCCCCACTCTCCCGTTCTCCCACAGACCATCATAGATGAACTGCTTCTCCCACCCCTTCTTTATGGGTATTGATTGAGTTCATCAAAAGACCTACAACAAAGCCTACCAACTGAAAACAAGAGGCCTCCATCCCACAGCCTCTTGTTTTTTATTGAAAATGTTATTGCATCATGCTGCCAAATTTTTGCTGCAGCAATTTTTTATGTTTACTAGTTAGGTCTTCTAGTGCAGTGCGAATATGTCTAGCTATTTCAGATTTATCTCCTACTATATCTGGACTAACCTCAACACTTTTCACTACTTGGTTGCCATCCATAGTAATTTTAATTTTTTCACCAGATGACTTACCTGTTACTTCTTCTGCTGCCAAAGCCAATTCAATTTGCTTGGCCTGCTTGCGCATTTCATTTATATCTTTGAGTTTATCGAATATTCCCATAATACCTTTCTGTAATTAAATTGGTTAATTTTTGTTATTGAATATTACTAGAATTGCTAGATTCAGGCAAATTGGTACTTTGTTTTCCAGAGTTTTTGATAAAGCCATACAGAGCTGAGGACATTGCACCAAAAGCCATTAAATACAAAGCAAAGCAAATGACCCAACCAACTACTGGAATAAATTTAATCAGTAACATAACTGTAATACCAATCACTATGGTTTGCCATTCCAGTGGCAAGCCTTCTTTTTTAGTTAGAACTTTTACCAACCAAGAGCCTACAAAAATTGCTGCCAACAAGCCAGAAAGCAAAGCTAGCAAACCATAAATCATAACTCCTACCAAAGCAATGTAGTAACCTACAACTAGCAGTAGAACAATAATTAAAGCTATAGGAGCAACCACTGCCACAGCAAATCCAATGGCTAAGTTGGCCCATGGCTTGCTTACCATGCTGTTAGTTAGCTGTTGCAATTGGGGTTTAAACAAACGTAAGGCAATGAGCCCTGCAATTAACCAAGCAAAGAATTTAATAACAAAGCCGCCTAACAAAAAGCCAAACAAACCACCTTTGGCTTCCCGTTCTTTGTTTTGAGTTTTTAATTGAGTAAAACTCACATTAGCTTTGGCGCCGTCACTCACTACGGCTTGCTTTTTTCCTTGGTAAGAAACTTGTTCAGTTATATCTGCTTTAGATCCAAAAATAAGTTTTTCTGTAGCAGTAATTTTTACTTGTCCATCTACTTTGCTGTTTACCAGTAAAGTTTCGCCCAAAAAGTATAATCCGCCAGCAACTGGTCCATTCAAATCTACTTCCCCGCCAGCAACTCTAAGCTCTCCTCCAATGTTTGCTTTCTCAGTAACAGTTAACACACCAGCTGCAAGTAAGACATCTCCTTTAACTGGGGCGTTTAAAGTAACTTTGCCGCCTAACACTCTAACATCACCATTTACCGGCTCGCTAATAACCACAGTTCCACCAGCAGCAACTATATCTTGCTCAACAGCACCTTCTACAGACACCCAGCCGCCAGCAACATACAAGTCACCTGTGGTTTGGTTGTTAATGCTAATATCCCCACCAACCACATAAAGGTTGTTATATACAGCATCACGCATAGTAGAAACTCTACCATCTTCATCGCCTTCTTCAGGTGCTAAATAGTCTGCTGCCCGAACTGGCCCAGCCACCAACACTGCTATAGCAGCTAAACTGAGCAACCCCAGACTTAAATAGGAAAAATATTTTTTCATATAATTTAGGTTAATTATGCTTAATTATAACAAAAAACTAAGTAAAAATCTCTGTTTTAATATCTCTGGCAGGATGGCCTGCAGAAAGCAAAACTTGCCTGGTATCTTTAACCATTTCCGGAGATCCACAAATATAGAATACTGAATCTTTGTAAGAAGGATAGCTTACACTTAAATATGTAGTAACTCTGCCTATTTCGCCAGGCCAGTGGGATTGAGGGTGGCTCAATACCGGAATAAAAGAAAAGTTAGGGTGCAGCGGCAGAAGCTCTTTAAATTTATGGTAGTAAAACACATTATCTTCATTGTGTAGCCCAAATAGTAAACGTAGTTTGCCAGCATAATCTCTGCTTAGTATGTCTGGAACCATAGAACAAAATGGAGCTACTCCAATGCCAGTAGCAACAAAAAACAAATCTCTATCTAAACTTGGCACTGCAAAACCACCAGTTGGCCCTTGCATAGATATAGACTGCCCTACTTTCAAAGATTTAATAAATTCAGAGCCAAGGCCTTGCGGTACCAACTCAATAACAAAACGCAGCACCGGGCTGTCTGGTACAGGAGGGCTAGCCATGGAATAACACCGTAACTGGCCTTGGCCAACATCAAAAAACATATACTGTCCAGCTTGGAAAGTAATGGTTGTTGGGGCCACCAAGCGCACTTCCAGTTCTACTACCTCAGCTGTTAGATAACGCAGAGCTGTTACTTCTGTTAAAAATTGTTCCATGATGAATTTTGTTTTGGTTTGGAAATACTGAATTTAAAATAAAGCAGTTTTTTGCGGAGCAGGTTTTCTTTTAGTTTTAGTTACATGCTTAGCAGTAGGCTTTGTTTTCTTTGGAGTAACAATATTAATTGGGACTGAACCGCCAAAGCCCCGTTCTTGCTTCTGTCTGGCTTCAAACCATAAGCAGTACTCGCAACCTTGGCCTGCTGGTGGCAGCTTAGAACTCTCCAAACATTGTTTAATATCTAAAATTATTTGGTCTACCCAACTATCATTCCCAGTGTATGGGATTAGAACAACATCAAACTCTATAACCTTATCAAAAGAAGGTTGGTTGGAACGACCTGTACAGTAAACAAAATAACCAGTATCAGAAACAAGTAAATTGTTTTTGCGAAGCAGCCATTGGTAAATTTCCATTTGCTTGCGGTAGGCATTGTCCCACAACCCGTCTAACTTTGTTTTTGGTTCAGGCTTGGCAGTAGATTTGTAATCTACCACAATATATTCCCCTGTATTCGGGTTAATCCATAAATCATCTATGGCTCCTGCTATAGTCATACCAGTTGCAGGGTGCTGGTACATAA
>CAZQWV010000019.1:0-9923 GCA_964597185.1 uncultured Candidatus Saccharibacteria bacterium | reverse complement strand
AAACTCAGAACAATCTTCTAATGTCTTACAACTATCCTCTGCAACTATTTTTCTGCAATTACTGTTTTCCATTTTTATGCTAGGTGCAGGAATGCATCAAAATGTTCGCAGCAAAAATTAAATAGCTCAACTAATACTTTGCGAAATTTAAAAACCCCCATATGGGGGTTTTATAGTTTTCTGCTTACAAGTATTTTTTTAGCTCTTCATTATTTTCCAGTTGTGCAATTACTTTCTTTATATCCTCACTACTGTCTTTGTCTGCCACTAGCACGGCTTCTGGGGTAACAACTACAACTATGTTTTTTAGTCCTACTGTGGCCACCACAACGTCTTTAGCGTAATTGTACACCAAGCTGTCTTCTGTGTTGTGATGCACTGACAAGCCCTCTGTCACATTCTCTTTGTCATTGGACTGAACATGCTTGATGACTTTCCATGAACCTATATCGTCCCACTCAAATTCTCCTTGAAGAGTTAGTATATCGTGCTGAATCTTTTCCAATAAACCTGATTCAATATCAACAGAAGGCATTTTAGGGTAGAGTTCATCAATTTTGTTTTGCTGTTGGTCTGTGCCTATGTATGGTTTGATTTGCATTAACAAATCATATATTTCAGGCAGATGGGTTTTATACAGGTCCAGCAAGTTAGCTGTTTTCCAGACAAAGTAACCACTGTTCCATAGGTAGTTGCCGCTTTGTACAAAATGTTCTGCTGTGATTTGGTCTGGTTTTTCTTTGAAAGAACTCAGTTTATATAGTTGTAGATTATGTTTATTATCTTTGTTTTCACCTTTTTCAATGTAGCCAAGACCTGTATGAGCATGCTTGGGTTTTATACCTACAGTAATTGTGTGACTAGGGTTAAGGGATAAAAATTGCTCTAAAGAGTTTAACAGTTCTGGAAAGTAATTGGCCTCACTTTTAATGGAGTGATCACTCCACATGGTCATGAATATAGAATCAGGGTTGGTGGTGGTGCATTATCAGTGCTGCTAAACCAATAGCTGGTCCTCTGCCTCTCAGGCAGGGCTCTAGGGAGTAGTGAGACTTCGGCACTTCTGGTAATTGCTCTGCTACTAGTTCTGCATAATCTTTAGTGGTAGCAACATAAATATTTTCTGGTTGGACCCATTGCAAAGATCTTTGGTAAGTGTTTTGCAACAAGGTTTTATCTCCTAGTAGTTTGAGTAACTGTTTAGGTTTTTCTTTGCGGCTTGCAGGCCACAGTCTAGTACCGGCACCTCCGGCCATAATTAATATATTCATCAATCTCTATGTTTAATTAAACGTGGATCATTGGTATTTCTCTCATAAAGTTCCAATATGGTTTTAGTTATGTGTCCTGGGTTTGGAACGTTATCAAAGTCAAACCTCTCTTTGGTACCAGCAGTTTGGATATATACAGTACCATAGTCGAACAAGTGACCCAAAACCCCATTTACTTCGCTGGTAACATCTTCAATTTTTTCAATGTTAAGTTCTGATACATGATGGGAGAATAAGCCTTTTTGGTCTACATCAACAATGCGTTCATTGGTTACAATATACATATTTAAGTAATATAAAACCCAGATTATGAATAGGCTAGTCAGCAAAAACAAAACATAGATCTGAATAAATATGTTAACGGCAAAACCTAGTGGTCCTTGCAGTAGCTCTGGGCCCAAAACAGGTAGATATCTTCGGAAAGCAACTAAACCAGCTGCTAGTAGCAACCAAATAAAAATTCTTTTTGCCAAAATTACCCAATGCTGTCTAACTAATATATAAATAGATTCGTCAGATTGTTGCCCAGGGAATAAAAATTTTCTCATATTTAAGCCTTATTTAGCAATTGCACAGCATTGCCGCTAATTATTAGGAACATTACAGCAAACATTACACTAACAATAATAGCCACAATAGGGCTGCGTCCGTAACGGATAAAGATATATATAGTGAAAGCTCCTAAAAAAGCTAAAATTGCAGTTACTATATAAAATATTCCAGAAACTAGGTAAAAGATGATTTGTGCTAAGTCCATAAAAGCTTTAAAAAATTGTTGATTGTTTATTGTCCGGAGGTGTTGCTCCTAAGTGCTTGTATCCATGCTCAGTAAGTTGTCGTCCTTTTGGGGTTCTCATGAGTAAGCCAGAGCGGATTAGAAATGGTTCGTACACATCGGCTATAGTGTCTTGCTCTTCACCTGTGGCTGCAGCCAAAGTGTTTAACCCAACTGGGTTGCCGCTAAATTTGTGCAATATAGTTTCCAGAATTTTTCTGTCATTTTTATCTAATCCTAGCTCGTCAATTTCTAAGTGTCCTAAAGCTTTTTGAACAGTCTCGTTGTTAATAGTTTCAGTTTGCCATACCTGAGCAAAGTCACGAACTCTTTTGAGTAGGCGGTTAGCGATGCGTGGAGTAAAACGGCTGCGTTTAGCAAGTTCTAAGCTTGCTTCTTCGTCTAACTCACTTTTGATTATTCCAGCAGACCTTTCAATAATTTTTTGTAAATCTTCAGCATTGTAATAGTCCAGATGGTAAATTAAACCGAAACGGTCACGTAACGGAGCAGATAACATTCCTATTCTAGTGGTGGCTCCAATCAAAGTAAATCTTGGTAGATCCATTCGTACACTGCGAGCACCAGGGCCTTTACCAAGCATAATATCTAGCACCCCATCTTCCATAGCAGGATATAATATTTCTTCTACGGTTTTGTTTAGGCGGTGAATCTCGTCAATAAACAAAACATCATTCTCTTCTAAGTTGGTAAGCAGCGAGGCAAGATCTCCTGCTCTTTCTATAGAAGGGCCAGAAGCAGTTTTGATATTGCCATTCATTTCTCTAGCTAAGATATAAGCCAGAGTGGTTTTCCCTAGTCCAGGGGGTCCGTAAAGCAAAATATGTTCTAAAGGCTCTTGTCTTTGTTTTGCTGCCTGCATAACCACTTGCATATTAGCTTTCAAGGATTCTTGCCCAATAAAATCATTCAGAAGTAAAGGTCTCAGAGTTTGATCTAAAATTATTTCTTCTGGATTTTCTGAGTCTAGTTGTTCAGCAGAAAGCTGTTCTGCAGAGGAATTAATCATTCTAGTTTGAATCGTTAGTTATTTCTTCTTCTGTTGCGGGTGGAGCAAGGACTGGTTTAGGTATGGTGTCGTTGGGTGATGCTGGGGTTGGGAACTTTTCTTGTTTATGGAATAAGGCAGGTGGTTGATATATAGAGTTAAATGTTTGACTGGTTTTTTTACCATCTTTTTCTACAGTTCGAGACCAACTAGCTTTCATGGAGCCATCTGACTTTTTATCGTACTGGTAAGGAGTTCCCAGCGTTACTTTTCGTTCGTCCTTAGTTCCGTAAAATTCAAAAATTAAAGTGTTGGCATCTTTTAAGTAAGGCCAAACCAAAATGCTTCCAGGTGTATCATTCATGAATTTTAAATCTATAACCCCAGGATAAATGGTGGCATCCGTACCTTGAGGGGCATAGTATTGAACAGCGTAAGAGTGGTTTTTTCTTTGGGTAATTGGTAGACCTGCAGCCATGGCCGCGCGAAATGTAGTAGAAGAAACTTGGCAAAGCCCTCCACCTAACTCAGGAACTGTGCCATCTGCTTTAATAACTAATTCTGGAACAAAACCAGCATATGCTTCTACTGGACCAAGATATTTATTGAAACTAAACTCTTCACCTTTGGCTATTATTACACCTTTCATTTTTTCTACACCCTTAGCGATGTTTATTCTGCGATTATTGGGGCTTCCAGCAAACTTAGATTCGCCTCGACCAATCAATTCTTTAATACCTAGCTTAGAAGTGTCTGTTAATGGTCCTGGTAGTACAGTAGCAACAGATAGTTCTGTCTTCCTTTCGCCTTTTTCTAAATTAGCAAGTACAGCTTGAGCGCTTTGGTAAACATCCAAGTTTCGCCCAGGTGTAGGAGCAACAAACTCTTTTGCTCTATTATTTTCTACAACTAGCTTACCTTCTTTTAATGGGCTATTAATTTCGTTTTTAAAATTGGACAACCATTGGTAAACTTCTGCTGGGTTATGAGAATATGTTTTATATTCAAATTCTGTTTCTTGTCCTTTCCCAAAAGATCTATTTATTAAGCTTTCAACAGATTGTTGGTAATGAACCAAAGATATGGCCGGTAACCGATAGTTGCCCTCCCACTGTTTGTCTTGCTGTTCAGACACAGAAGCAAAATATTTTCCATCTACAAATTCTAATCCAGCAGCATTTCCAGAAATAGGGTAAGACAATGCAGCAAAAAAAGCAGCCGAAGCTAGCATGGAAAATTTAATAGAGTTTTTTATGCAAATCGTTTTAATTAAGTGCTTCATTTGGTTCAAAATAAATATAAATAGTATTTTTTGGTAAGTGAGATTTTATTTTATCTGCCCATTCAATGACAGTAATTGTGTTTGACTGTGTCCAAATTTCTGTTAGTCCTAGCGTTTGTATATCTTGCTCAGAATGCCCTCTATATAAGTCTAAATGGTAGAAATAGTTAGTTTGTCCTTTTAGAGGCAGTTTGTATTCTTGCATTATGACAAAAGTAGGGGAGGTTACATTGGCCTTAATCCCTAAAGCTTTTGCCAGGTGTTTGGTAAAGGTGGTTTTACCGCTTCCTAACTCTCCTATAAGGGCAAAAACTTCGCCTCCTCGAACGTCTTTAGCAAGCTTTTTTGCCAGTTTTTCGGCTTCAGAAACCCGGGTTTCGTATCTGTAAGACATACTTTATTTTAGCCCGATTGACCCGATTAGTAAAATCGGGTATACTCTTAAATCAGTTAAAAATTGAACCATGGAATTATCGATAGAACAACAGATATTAGAATATTGGAATAAAGCTCAAAAAGTCCTTATTGCATTACCAGAAAATAGCTCTGTAGACAAAATTTGTTCTGCCTTGGCTTTGCGCAGCGTTTTGAAAAAAATGCAAAAACAAGCAGATATTGTCTGTAATTCAGTACACAAATCTAGTAATTGGGACTTCTTAAATGAACCATTAAATATTTTAGCTGCACCCGCAGACCAAAATATTTTAGTAGTGAATTTAGATACCTCTAAAGCAAAGCTAGATGAGCTGAGTTATGAATCTGAGGATAGCTCAGTAAAAATATTTTTAAAGCCAAAAGATGGTTTATTTTCTCCAAATGATATAAAAGTAAGTGTTGGAGGTAGCGGTTACGATTTAATAGTTGTTATTGGAGCTCAAAATTTAGAATTGCTTGGAAATGTCTATGAGAACAATTCGCAAATATTTTTCAATGTTCCAAAAATAAACTTGGACATTAACCCGGCCAACGAATATCATGGCACCATAAACCTGGTTGAAGTAACAGCTAGTTCAGCATCGGAATTAATGGCTAGACTCATAGACAGTTTAGAGCCAGGTATTGTAGATGAAAATATTGCTACAGTGTTAATGGCTGGCATTATAGCTCAGACACACTCTTTTCAAGGAGCATCAACCACACCAAAAACATTGAGTTTAGCTTCTCGACTTATTGCACAGGGAGCTCGTCAGCAGGATATTATAAAAACTTTATACAAAACAAAAAATTTCGCTTTGCTAAAACTTTGGGGCAGAGCATTGGCTAGAATAAAAACTGCCCAAAATGGAACTTTCTTATATTCATTCATTACTGAATCAGATTTTGCTAAGACTGAGTTACCAATTACAGTGTTGCCAGAAGTTTTATCTGAATTAATTGATAATGTTTCTGGTTTTCAAACTATGGCTCTAATGGGTCAGCAGAATAATAATGTTACTTTGTTGCTTGCAGGCTTGCCTCACACCAATATAACTCAGATTGCTCAAAAAATAAGTTCAAATTTTTCAAGTGTTAACCTATCTTCAGACTCTCACTTGTACCAGGTGGTGCAACTTACACTAAACAATTCTAGTATTGAAGAGGTAGAAGCCCAGCTATTAGCTGCTGTGGTATAATACAAATACTAATCCTTCTTTTGAAATAAAAATTTATGGCTCATAATTTTTTAAGTCCGAGCCAGCAAGACCTGATTCGGGTATTGAAAGAACAAAATTTAGATTTACATGAAAAAGAAGCCCAAGGCAAAGCCACAGGGTTTGGTTTACCATATATGGATCTTCATGCTTTCCCAATTGACCTAAATGTAGTGAGTATTTTTAGCGAAGAAGAAGCCAAGCAATCTTCCAGTGTTTGTTTTTATAGAGATGGCAAAGATTTAAGAATTGGCACCAACGACCCACAAAACCAACTATTAAAAACCAAAGTAGCTGAACTAGAGAAAAAATATGAGCCAACAGTATATTATATTTCAGAACAGAGTTTGTTGGGTGTATTTAAGCTGTATAAAAAAATAACCAGACCAAAAGTTAAATCGCCAGATAAAGTAGAAGTAGAGCAAGGAGTAGATTATGTTGCTGAACTGAAAAACTTAGTGCCTGCACCAGAAAAAGTTTATCCTTCAGCCACGGAAATGATTGCCACTTTAATGGGGGCAGCGTTATCTATTGATGCTTCAGATATTCACCTGGAGCCAGAAGAACACATGTTTAAAGTAAGATATCGCATAGATGGAGTTTTGCAGGATATGGTTCATATTGACCCAAAACAACAAGCAGCTATTTTGTCACGCATCAAAATGATTTCTAAGTTGAAATTAAATGTTACTAATGTCCCGCAAGACGGCAGATTTACGTTTTATGAATATAGTAAAGATGAAAAAGATTTTACTGGCGCAACTACCAAAACAAGAGCCATAGATGTACGCGTATCTTTTTTACCTTCTGCATTTGGTGAAGCTGTAGTAATGCGCTTGTTAGGTACTTCGGCAACCAATTTGAAATTGGATCAATTGGGATTACGAGGTAGGGCGTATGATATTATCAAGCACCAACTGTCCAAACCAAATGGCATGATTATTACTACTGGGCCAACAGGTAGCGGTAAAACTACAACTCTGTACGCTTTTTTAAATGAGTTAAATGAACCAGGGGTAAAAATTATTACTTTGGAAGATCCGGTTGAATATAAGCTAGAAGGGATTCAGCAAACTCCTATAGACCACACTGTAGATTTTAATTTTGCCAAAGGGCTGCGTGCTATATTGCGACAAGACCCAGACATAGTAATGGTTGGAGAAATACGTGACGGAGAAACTGCAGATACAGCCCTACAAGCAGCGCTAACTGGTCACATTGTACTTTCTACTATTCACACTAATGATGCAGCCGGTGCCATACCACGACTTATAGTAATGGGAGCCAAACCTTTTGTTATAGCCCCAGCAATGAATGCCATTATTGCACAGCGTCTAGTAAGAAAAATTTGCCAGTCATGTAAGGAACCGGCAGAGTTAACAGAAGAACAATCTGGATATGTAACTAAAATTTTAGAAGCCTTGCCAGAAGATGCTAAAGCAAAATTATTAACACCTCAACAATTTTTTAGAGCCCCTGGTTGTGATGTTTGTCATAATTTAGGGTACCAAGGTAGAATTGGTATATATGAAGTAATGCCCATGGACGATACAGTAAAAGAAATGATTGGCAAAGATGCAACAGCTGTTGAATTAAAGCAATATGCTATAAAAAATGGGATGGTAACCATGGTGCAAGATGGATTGCTCAAAGCTTTAGAAGGTATTACAGATGTAGAAGAAGTATTTAGAGTTGCAGGAGATTGGTAACTTGTGTGGTCTGTGGAACATTTTCCTAAAACTCCCTTATTTAAGGGAGTTTTATTGTTTAACAAACCTTTATATTTACCTGTTTAATAGGTAAAATATATATAGATATTTGCCATATTGCTCAACATCGGGGCAGGGGTCCTGCGTTGAGCAATATGGCAAATATGTGAATATAAATTATGTCTACAAAACAAACAAAATCTAGATATATGTTAATAGATGGTAATGCCCTTATCCATAGGGGCTACCATGCAATTCCAGGACTCGCTACTAAAGATGGAGAACCAACTGGTGCAGTTTTTGGTTTTACTTCCATTTTATTGCGAGCCATTAAAGATTTAAAGCCAACCCATATTGCTTGTTCTTTTGACTTGGCAGGGCCAACTTTCCGTCATGAAGAATATGAGGACTATAAAGGAACTCGGGTTAAAGCAGCTGACGATTTGTATGAACAAATTCCTAGAGTTAAAGAAGTTGTTACTGCTCTGAATATTCCAATATATGAAGCTGCCGGGTTTGAAGCAGATGATGTGTTAGGAACATTGGCCACACACATATGCAAAACAGAAAACCATGACTGTGACGTCATGATAGTCACTGGAGATTTAGACACCTTACAGCTGGTAAATAAGTGTGTAAAAATTTATACCTTACGTAAAGGTTTAACTGACACGGCTATTTATGACGAGCCAGCAATTTTTGCGCGTTATGGTTTAACCCCAAAACAGATGTTGGAGTATAAGTCATTGCGTGGAGACCCGTCTGATAATATTAAAGGTGTTAAAGGTATTGGAGAAAAAGGGGCCAGCGACTTAATCCAAAATTTTTATAGTATAGAAAATCTTTATAAAGAAATTCATAGCGACTCAAAAAAAGTTAAAGATAAAATAAAACCTCGCACCTTACAATTGCTTATAGATGGAGAGCAAGATGCTTTGCTGTCTCGTCGTCTTTCTGAGATTGTTTGCAATGTACCTTTAGATATTGAAATTTTACCTTACCAGTTCAACAGAGTGAATTTAACCGCCATTACTAGTTTGTTCCAGCAATTGGAATTTAAGAGTCTTATGGACAAGTTGCCAAAAAATTATTTACCAAATGGCTCTACCAATAATGAACTGGGCTCATTAGAAAATTCTAAAACAACAGATGGAGCTGTTCAGGCAGAAAATAATTTAAATTCAGAAAAACTAGATAAGCATGATGCCAACACAAAAAAGATAGCAGCCAAAGTAAAATACAATTTAATAGATACAGCCGCTAAATTAGAAGCTTTAATTAAGAAATTAAAGACACAAAAAGAAATTGCTATTGATACAGAAACCACTAGTATAAATGCTATTGTGGCCAAATTGGTAGGCGTGTCGTTAAGTTTTAAGTCCGGTGAAGCTTACTACATAGTGGCGGAATTAGTTAAAACTAGCCAAGAATTACAACAACTCATTGCTTCTCCATCTCTGCGTAAAGTTGGACAAAATATTAAGTATGATTATTTGGCTTTGCAAAATGAAAACATTACCATGGGAGGTTTGTATTTTGATACCATGATAGCTTCATACTTAATTAATGCAGGGATTCGTCAGTACAATTTGGACACCCTGGCATTCAATGAGTTGGGTTACCAAATGCAGCCTATCTCAGAACTTATTGGTACTGGCAAGAATGCTTTGACAATGGACCAAGTCCCAGTAGAAAAAGTTAGTTGGTATGCTTGTGAAGATGCCGATATTACTTTGAGGTTAGCCAAGATTTATGAACCGCAATTAAAAACAGAGAAGCTGGTAAAAATTTTTGATGATATAGAAATGCCTCTCATTGAAGTGCTAGCCAATATGGAGCGCAACGGTATTATTTTAGACAAAGAGTTGCTTGGTAAACTTTCCAAAGAGGCTCATAAACAAATTATTAAACTAGAACAAGAAATTTACAAGTTAGCTGGCCAGGAGTTTAATATTAAATCTCCTAAACAGTTAAAAGAAATTTTGTTTGATAATTTAGGGTTAGAACCAATAGCCAATAAAAAAACAAAAACTGGTATTTCTACAGCAGCAGGTGAGTTAGAAAAAATGTTAGGCCAACACCCAATTATTGAAAAGATAATGCAGTATCGTGAAGTTACCAAATTGGAATCCACCTACTTGTCTGCTTTGCCTGAAATGGTAAACCCACAAACTGGCAGAATTCATACTAGCTATAGCCAAACTATTGCAGCAACTGGTAGATTGTCTTCTACAGACCCGAACTTA
>CAZQWV010000018.1:2340-10119 GCA_964597185.1 uncultured Candidatus Saccharibacteria bacterium | reverse complement strand
GTGGCTTGTGGCAATTTTCCTTCTTAGCCGGAAAATTGAGTCAGACACTGTTGACCAGTTGGAAGACCAGCCTACAGCAATGACTCGCAGTGAAAAATTCATTGTTACAGTCACAGCTTTGTGTTTCTTCCTGCCAATGGTAATGGTGGCAGTATTCCACTTGCCGTCGTTTTTCGGTCTAGGTCTCGGGTTGGGAGTTGTGTGGCTCACAATCTCCATTATGCAAAACTTGCTGCCAGAGCATCCCACTCACCTCGGAGCGGACATTAAAGAGTTCGTCCAGAAAGCAGATATTACCGCTTTGAAGTTTTTCATCGGTATTCTGCTCTGCGTTTCGGGGCTTAACGCTATGGGTGTTCTGCCAGCGTTAACCAACGCCATGTTCGGGGCAAATCCATCGGACCAAACGGTTATCTTGGGGAATATTGGACTGGGGCTGTTGTCTGCAGCTGTAGACAATATACCAAATGTAGCACTCGCCATTGCCGTGGTCCCGTCCACCAATCCTCAGTTTTGGTCTCTCCTTGCCTTAACAGCAGGGACCGGAGGCTCAATTTTCGTCTTTGGTTCTGCGGCGGGCGTGGTGGCAATGGAGATTACAGAGTCTCTTCATCGCAAAGGTGAAGCGGAAAGCCCATTGGATTTTGGAACCTATTTCAAAATCGCCACCGGACCGGCAATTTTGAGCTTTTTTGCCGGGGTAGCCGCTTGGTGGCTACAATACCAAATCTTTAACTAATAATGTTGCCCTGAGTAACTCTCAGGCTCGGGACAGTCGTTTTAGCCAAACGACTGTTCTTTTTTATAAGAAATAAGCTCAAACCCCTAGCCAAAACCTACTAAATATGATAAATTTTCCTTTATGGGGCTGAGCCCCTTTTAGTAATAACTAATAATTTATGGAAAACCAAACTCTCCTCAAATTTGTTCGCTTAGGTTTCGGACTGGCTGTATTCTACTTTTTAAATACTCAAGCTCATACTATATATAACTTGCTTCACCATAGTCCTGAGTCGCATATTGTAAGCGGGTTCTTCTTGATCTCTGCAATCTTTGTGTTGAGTTTTGCTGTGTTCTATTTGTCTGCTGGTACAGGTATTCCGTCTTTTGTGGTTGCTATCTTTTTCGGTTTGGCCACTAGAGATATCTTGGCCCCAATTATTGAAGCCGAAGCTTTGCTTGGAGGTATTGTTGGTTTGGGAGCTACTTTAATTTTGTTTGGTGGGGGCATGGAAACGCCATGGGAAAATTTTAAACGGCTCATTGCTAAAATTTTATCTTTGTCTTTCGTTGGTTTAGGCTTAACTTCTGTAGCTTTTTCCATGGTTATTATGGGATTGGCTCATCTATTAAGTGTAGACATTTCTGTACCAGTAGCAATTTTGCTTGGTGCTGTGTTAGCTTCTACTGACCCAGCCTCTATCATTCCAATTTTGAAAATGTTCCGGTTCAATAACCGTGACACTCGAGATATTATTGTTTCTGAAAGTGCTGTAACCGATGTAACCGGTACTTTGTTGACCGTGGTATTTTTGTCTTTATTTGCAGGCGGAGCTGTGTTTAGTGGAGTGTTGGAAGGTTACCAAGCTTTAGCTAGCGGAGAAACTTTGAACTTCACAATTAAGCAAGTTGCTTTTGGGGTTATTTTCGGTGTGGTTGGTTATGCTATGTTAGAAACTTTAGTTCGTTTCAAAAAGTATCATGAACAAGAGTTTGAAGCAGACTCAGCTTTCTTCTTGTTCGTCCCTGTAGTTATTTTTACTTTAGCATTATCTTTCGGGGGAAGTGGTTACTTAGCAGCTTTCATTACTGGTTTGCTTTTCGTGCTGTCTGAACGATTACATTTAACAGAAAAGTTTTTCAACCAAACCATTGAAGGGTTTTTAAAGCCAGCAATCTTTTTACTACTAGGTGCATTAGTAGAGCCATCACAGCTTATTGCTTATGCTCCAATTGGTTTGCTTGGTGCTCTAATTTTCATGTTCATTATTCGCCCAATTTCAGTATGGATTAGCTTAGGTCCGTTTTTGATGTTCAAGAAAAACAGTTTGAGTTGGCGAGAGCTATTGTTCATTTCTTTCGTACGTGAAACAGGAGCTATCCCAGCTGTGTTGCTAGTTACTATCGTTACTTCAGGAATCACTGGGTTAGAAGGTTTAGTACCAATTGGTATGTGGGTTATCTTAGCAACATTGGTTATTCAGCCGCCGCTTACTCCTTGGGTTGCTAAACTGCTTAAAGTAGGCAAACTCATTGGTGATGATACTGGTTTAGAAATCAATGGTGAAGATCCTTCAACAGTACTGGTTTCTCGTGGAGAATCCTACAAAGCCCGTTTGTATGCAGTTGTACAATGGGCAGATGTACATAAAATTCGCCAAGTTATTTTATTGCATTGTTTAGAAGACAAATACACCCCTGAACTAGCAAAAGAAACTGGAATACACGCAGAAGGGGAATTTGCCCGCATTAACCGCGAACGTGATTTGCGCAACATGATGCCAATTAAGTTCCGGTACATCAGCCGCAAAGGCTTTTTACAAAACAATATAGATGATTTAGCGCAAAGCAACCATACAGTGACCACTATTTTTGCAGGTAAGAAAATGTTAGACTACCGTTTATCCGAAGTTAAACAACTTTCTGTTCCTATTTACTTCATAGATTAGTGTTCAACTCAAAGACGCTCTAGACAAGAGCGTCTTTTTTATATGTCATAAGTTTGATATATTAAATATATTATTTAGTTATTAACTCTTTTTATGAAATTAAAATCAATTGCATTAGTTTTGTTCGCTTTAGCCATACTTCCTAGTCAAGCTCTGGCATATTCAGCAGTTCACTATACTAAACCAACTTCGGTTTTACCCAATGGAAGTGTTGTAGTGAGCAAAACTGGGATGGGTGGCCAAGCGTTATATAGTTGTTCTGGTCCAAAATGGAAATGTAGTAAACAGCTTACAGCCGCTCCATTGCCTCATGAAAATTTAGCAGGACTAACATATACTGCATCGGCCAATAACAAAGTTTACTTAGGTAAGACTGGCGCAGAAAGTACTACTCAATACTGGATATTGAGCGCTGATACCAATTACAGCAAAACTTTATCTGCTTACAAAACCCCATCTACTCAGATGAGACTAAACAGTACAGGGGATAAAGCTTTGTTTATATTGCCAGACGGATATGCTGAAGTAGTGAGCACTTCTTCTGGAACAGTTTTAAGTCGCACAGCTCTTCCTGGCCCAGCTGGAGAAGTATTCTATTTGGCTTTTTCACCAACAGGCAAATACGCAGCTTACATGCAGCAGTCCCCAGGTATATTTCACGATAGAGGTTATGTGCTTTTAGAATTTTCACAAATTACTGGTAAGTCCACAGTTTGGACTCAGTCTGTAGCTGTTCGAGATTTATTGTACTTCCAAAATAAAATATTTGATTTTGATCCAGCAGAACAAACTTTGTATTTCATGAATGACCAAGATGGTTTTGCCGAAGTCTATGGCGTATCTTTAACTCAACCAATTACAGCCAAAGAAGCTTCTAAAGTTGGTTACAAACTTAATTTTACCGATGGAGAAAGCTCATATTTTACTGTAGATAATAACTACATTTATGTGACTGCCAACACGGTGTCTAGCCCAACAGTATGGAATTTATACAAATACAATAAAAATACTAAAAGCAGAGCTCAAAAAATTGCAGACGGCGTGTCCCCTTATGTACCATTCATACTAACTGGTCAGGATTCCATTGCTTTTCAGCAATATGGTAAAAACCCAGGATCTGCAGCAGTGCTAAATATTCAGACTGGCAAGGCTAAGGCTTTGAATGTTTCTGCAACGCAACCTAAAATCTCTGAATATGAACAAATTAAATCTGGTCCTTATGTAGTAACTCTAGGCAAGCCTTCTGGGTTCAAGAAGGGAAGCAATGCTCCTGTAGTAGTCTGGCTTCATGGGGGACCATACAGACAAGTTAGTTTAGGAATGAACCCAGCAGACACTTACGGTAGGTTTGATTATATGCTGGAACAATTACGCAAGAATGGTGCTGTGATTGCTAAAGCAGATTTCCCTGGAAGCAGTGCGTATGGCACGAATTCCTACCAATCGCTCCAAGGTCAAGTAGGTAAAATAGATGTAGATTCTGTTATGAAAACAGTTTCTATAATAAAGCAAAAAACTGGAGCAACCAAAATTTATTTAATGGGCATTAGTTACGGTGGTTATCTCGGTCTAAAAACTGCTGTTGAATATCCAACTCACTTTTCAGGGGTTATTGCCATCTCTCCTGTAACCGACTGGTCAACCACTCTTCTAGAAGCCACCGAGCCGTCTGCACAGTTCTTTAACGGACTACCAAATGCCAGCAATGCCAATCTGTATAAACAAGCAGATATACATAGCAAAGCTACTAACCTGAAAAATATGAAAGTGCTATTGTCAGTAGGGGAGAAAGATGTAGTAGCTGACCCTAAAACTCAAGCTGAAATTTTGGCTGGGTTGTTAAAACAGAATAATGCCTCCTATGAATGGCTAAGCTTTGCAGAAGAAGGACATGTGTTCAACAATGTCAATAATTTACAACAACTATGCACTTCCAGTTTGAATATGGTAATAGGCAGCAGTAAAAAGTGTCGTTAACAATTGTTGTTTACTTTACGTACCAAGCAAATTATAATTTAGATATATTATTAATTACAAAATTATGCAGTCATTTAAAAGAATTAGTGCGGGCGTGTTGATTTGTTCATTGGTTATGTTTACTTTTCTGGCCATACTATCTATATGGGGAGTGTTAGATGACGATATAGCGTGGAAGTCCCTTTCTACTTTAGGGGTTATAACTTTTTCATCTATCATTGCTGTTATAGCAGCTAGGATAATGGATCACAAAGAAGAAACTCCAACTAAATCCAAATAACAACAAAATTAAAAAACTCCCGTTCGGGAGTTTTTTAATTGGTAGCGGTACGGGGAATCGAACCCCGGTTACCAGGATGAAAACCTGGTGTCCTAACCACTAGACGATACCGCCATATTTTTAACTTTGTTATTTTACCATAAACCCTGTATTTTTTCAATATCTAAGGATAAAAGGGGAATCCATTGACATTATATGTAAAATATGCTATAATATAAGTAAGTATTAGTAAACTATTTTAAAAGCCGCTTATTTAAGCGGCTTTTTTGTAATATTCATTTCCACTATTATATTTTGGAGTGTTGGCTTTATATCTAGCCATACCAGATATATAATTGGTTTTTGTTGGAGCACTAAACTTATCTTGGGGGTTTTCCCAAGCTTTGTATTTTATAACCCAGCCATTACTACCATGGCGTTCATCCTCATATTGAATTGGTGGGTTATCTAGTTCTACCGTAAGCATTTTACCGCTAATATCTTGCATTTGTACTTCACCCTTAAAACCATAACTTTCAACTATAGTATTAATGAGCCTTTTCCTAATATCTTCATCAACATTATTAAATACGTACTGAATATCTTCATCTCTCATATTTTCAACTTTACGAAACTGTTGCTCTAGTTGTTTTACAGCAAATTCTCTATTTTCTACATTGCCTTTGCCATTTTCTGAAGCATTAGTTCGTTTGGACATTTCTATCCATTGTTGCATGGGGTGTTCTTGGACTTCTCTTTGGTCACCACCGTATTTATTTTGTTCGTAGTTTCTATCTAACATAAATTCATTATATATATAAATTGAAAAATATAAAAATGACGCGGCACCGGGGGAGATGGTGTCGCGTCGGGAGGTTTTTTGCCGCATTCTGATGAGTCGGGCAGAGTTTGGAAAAAGCTTTCTGCGAAAATTCCCCAGTTGAATTTCAGCTTGTAGTTCTTTGGAAAATATTTCACAGCGATTTCCGCAATTTCCGTAGAGTCTGCCAAGATTTGGCAGTCAGTAGCTTCTTTCGGGTAAGAGACAAACACCCCATATGGAGTGATGGACTTTACCGGAAACCCAGCCTCAACAATTTCTGCAAGCAGTTTTTTGTTTTTCGCCCGGCTACTGCCGAACTCAATTTCCACTTGCACAAATCTTTCTTTATCTTTGCAGTCCAGGCAGGTTTGCTCAATGGCTGCATAAGATAAGAATATGGTCGGGGTTGGTGTTGGGGTAGGTTTCGACATTTTAGATTGTGCTGAAACAGTTTGCACAGCACTAAATAAAATAACCAAAACTGCCAGTGTTGCAGTTAATTTTTTCATAAGTCCTCTTTTAGGCCCTGAAATTTACCGTTACAGTAGAGAGCCTTTGCCTTAATAGGACCATTTAATAGCCACTTTGTCAATGGTGGCTATGTGCGCATTACCAGAGGTAGAAAAAGCCAGCTCAATGAAAATCATTGGCTGGCTTTATCGTGAGATGAAGGAGTATGCAGAGAAAATGCAGAGCGGACTAGTGCTTTAAAAAACCAAAGCAGGTTTCGCTCAGAGCAATTTATGCTCCACTCCTGATCTCATCTTCATAGCTCCCCATATTGCGGCGGAAAACACAACCGCAAATAGTGGAACTACGGACAACTTCTCTTGGTGGTTAACCAGTTCCCCAGTTTGCATACCTAGAGCCAGCATTCCCATTATTTTGGGGTAATGTGCCTTAGCAGACACATATGCATGGATCTTGGATGCTTTTGGAGTTTGCTTCATGGCGGTAACCAAGGAAGCATAACCAGCAACCCCTAAGATCAGGAGTGAGAGTAGCATACCTCTCCTTTCTGCCTGCATATTTTGCAGGCCTCCCTCCGTTAATTTGTACTACCCAGCCAAGACTAAATTGTCTTGTGTTGCCAACCCTTCTGGCACCGGTTTTTTCGGCAACTGCCGGGTAGCCGGTAAGTGTAGCGCTGTGCTTGACAGTTGTCAAATAGGGGAATATGATAATATGGCAAACCCCCCCAGGGGGGGTATGAAAGGACAAATATGGATAACAAAACAACTGTGGTAAAACGCCTGCGCTATGCCGAAGGTCATTTGAAAGCAGTAGTCAAAATGGTAGAAGATAACGCTTACTGCATGGATATTATCAATCAGAACCATGCTGTTATAGAAGCTTTGAAAAAAGTTAATGGGTTGATTTTGGAAGGCTATCTTGGTGAGTGTGCTTTTGATGCAGTAAATAGTGCCAATGCTCAAAAAAGAAAAAAGGCAGTTATGGAGTTAGTAAATTTATATAGTAAAAAGTAATTTTAAGATATATGGAAAACAATGTACACAACGTAGTTATTATTGGAGCAGGGCCAGCTGGGCTCACTGCTGCTCTTTATGCTTCACGAGCCAGCTTAGAACCTGTTGTAATTGCAGGACCTACACCCGGCGGCCAACTTATGTGGACCACAGAGGTAGAAAACTTTCCTGGATTCCCAGAAGGAATACAAGGACCAGAGTTAATGCAAAACATGACTAAGCAATCTGAGAGATTTGGAACTAAAATCGTTCAGGCTGAAGTAACCAATGTAGATTTTAGTTCAGTTCCATTGAAAGTTATGACAGAAAAAGAAGAGTTTCTAGCCAAAACAGTTATTATAGCTACTGGTGCTGAAGCCAATTGGTTAAATTTACCAAATGAACAAAGATTGCGTGGTAAAGGTGTGTCGGCTTGCGCTACTTGCGACGGATTTTTCTTCAGAGATAAAGAAGTTGTGGTTATTGGTGGTGGAGATAGCGCTATGGAAGAAGCCAATTACTTAACTAAATTCGCTACTAAAGTTACCATTGTTAACCGAAGTAATGAATTTAAAGCTTCAAAGA
>CAZQWV010000018.1:0-2240 GCA_964597185.1 uncultured Candidatus Saccharibacteria bacterium | reverse complement strand
TTCGCTACTAAAGTTACCATTGTTAACCGAAGTAATGAATTTAAAGCTTCAAAGATTATGTTGCAGCGAGCACAAAATAATCCTAAAATTTCATTTGTACTAAATGCTACAGTAGATGATGTACTGGGAGAAAATAATGTCACAGGTGTAAAGTTAAAAAATAACGAAACAGGAGAAATAACTGAGCTGGCTTGCCAAGGTTACTTTGTGGCAATAGGCCACAGCCCCTCAACTAAGATTTTTGCTAATAGCGGACTAGAAACAGATGCCAGAGGTTATATAGTAGTAAAAGATCATACTCGCACTAATTTAACTGGTGTGTTTACCGCAGGGGATGTGCATGATCCAAGATATCGCCAAGCTGTGACCGCTGCTGGAATGGGATGTATGGCAGCTATTGACGTAGAAAGGTATTTAGCTGAACAAGAGCACGAAGCAAATGAACAAGGTTAATTACCAAGGCAGGGTTATTGCCGGCGATGGCTTTGGTAAAAAGTTGGGGTTCCCAACAGCCAATTTAGATCGTAGACAGTGGTCTAGGCAAAACTTAAAACTAAAGCATGGGGTGTATGGAGGTACAGCTTTGCTACCCTCAGGAAAGAGTTACAAAGCAGGCATAGTTATAGGTCCTGTAGACAAGACTGGTAAACCGAAAATTGAAGCACATATCATAAATTTTTCGGGAAACCTATATGGACATAAAGTAATGCTGCAACTGAGTTGTTACATAAGAGCCTATAGGCACTTTAGTTCTATAGAGCAGTTGCAACAACAAATCACCCAAGATATTAAACAAGTTATTAAGCAAGTAAAATTATGAATAAACTTTCTAAATTTGGACCGTACTTAGTGTTTTTAGCAGCCATGCTATGGGCCACAGATGCACCTTTCCGCGTATTTCTTACCAGTGAACTATCTAGCAACTTTATTGTGCTAGCAGAACACTTTGTAGATATACTCATTGCTGTACCGATTTTAGTTTGGGTTTGGCCAGAATTAAAACAGCTCAATGCTAAAGCTTGGCTTGCAGTATTGTTCATTGCTATTGGTGGTTCTGCATTGGCTTCCATTGCTTTCACAGAAGCTTTTCGTTACGTAAACCCTTCAGTTGCAATTTTGCTGCAAAAGTTACAACCTTTGTTAGCAATTTCTTTAGCTGCTGCCATGTTGCGTGAACGCTTGCATGAAAAGTTCTGGCTCTGGACCGCTTTAGCTCTTGCTGGTGCCTATGTTATTTCTTTCCCTCGTTTTGTACCACAGCTATATGTAGGCGAACAGTTTAACCCAAACACTATTGGGGTTATGTTGGCTTTACTGGCTGCTATTTTGTGGGGAGCTTCCACTGTATTAGGTAAATATGTTTTGGGTAAAATTAGCTTTAAAGCCATGACGAGTTTGCGCTTTATTTTCGTATTAATTTTCTTGGCCATTTTAAATGGAAGTAGAGGAGAACTATCTCAAATATCTATTCTTACAGCTAAAGATATTCTATTCATCGCCATTATTGCTATCACTTCCGGTATCGTATCTCTATACATTTATTATGGAGGGTTACAGCACACCAAAGCTTCCATTGCCACTATTGCAGAGTTAGGGTTTCCTTTGGCAGCTGTGCTAGTTAACTACTTCTTCCTTAAAGAAAGTTTAGTACCAATGCAATTGGTAGGTATGATAGTGTTAGTGCTAGCCATTTGGCAGCTTGGCAGAGTTAATGAAGAAGAGAATAATTTACCAACACCAAGTTCAAATATTCAACAGCCAACCAAAACCAATAATTAATTGAACATATATGAATAACCCATTTGAATCTGCACAATCTCAGCTTCGCGAAGCCGATAGCGTTGCCAATTTTGATACCAATAAAGTGGCTAGGCTCATGGAACCAGACCGTTACACTGAAGTAAATATTCCCGTGTTAATGGATGATGGAACACAAAAAATCTTTGTAGGGTTTAGGAGTCAACACAATAATCCTCGTGGCCCATACAAAGGTGGTATTAGGTACCATCAGCAAGTGAACTTAGACGAAGTTAAAGCTTTAAGTTTTTGGATGACTTTTAAAAACGCTGTTGTGAATGTCCCTTTTGGTGGAGGCAAAGGTGGTATTATAGTTAACCCCAAAGAATTATCTGAAGGTGAGTTAGAACGTTTATCTAGAGGTTATATTCAAAAAATGTACCGTTTGTTTGGTCCAGAATTTGATGTGCCTGCACCAGATGTAAATACTAACGGTAAAATTA
>CAZQWV010000017.1:5858-10785 GCA_964597185.1 uncultured Candidatus Saccharibacteria bacterium | reverse complement strand
AAATATTACTAATACTGGTAATATTACAGGTAATACTTTTGCTCTGACTATTGGAGGAATGGGCAATGGAACTTTATCCAGTAATTTAAATACAACCACAGGAACGTTAACCAAAAATGGTTTTGGTCAGTGGACCATAGGCAACGGGACAGGTTTAAGTACTTATACTGGACTTACTACTATTAGTGCTGGAACTTTGAAATTAGGAGCAGCTGGTAATGGTACTAATACTCCTTTCGGTACCAATGCAGGTGGAATTTCTATTACTAGTGGTGCAATATTAGATTTAAATGGGTTTACATTAAGCACTACTGAAGCCATAACATCCCTCAATGGCACAGGACTTGCCAATAAAGGGGCTCTCGTAAATACCTCAGATAATTCAATCTTATTTAATGGTGCTATTACTTTAGGTGCAGCTTCTCGTGTAGTAAACCATGGTAGCGGTACCATGACTTTTACAGGAGCGCTTGGAGGAAACTTTGCTCTCACTTTTGTAACAGTAGGGGATATCACTCAATCTTCTGCTAGTGTGCGTTCTGGAACAAGCACAATTGTTAAAGAAGGTTCAGGAGTATTAACTTTAGCCGGACAAAATTCATTTACTGGAGCAGTTACAATTAACGCTGGTGTAGTAAGGCTAGGAGCAAATGGTGGAGCCACTAACACACCACTGGGGACTAGTGCTGGTGGGGTAACAGTTATTTCTGGTGCAGTTTTAGATTTAAGTACATACACATTAGGCGGCGCATCTACGTATGAGACTCTTAACTTAAGTGGAAGCGGTATTTCTAATGGTGGTGCAGTAATAGCTAACTCTTCCGGAAACACTATTTTTGGAGCAACAACCATAACTGCCAATAGCAGAGTGTTCAATTCTGGTAGCGGCACCATTACTTTTGGTGGAACCATAACCGCTGCTAACAACATTAACTTTGGTGTTGGGGGAAGTGGTCCTATAACATTTGGTGCTGCCTATGGTGCAACAGCCACATCTGCAACAATAACAAAATGGGGCTCGGGAACTTTACAAATTAATGTTGCCAGTATAACGACCGGGCTAGTGCGTATTAATGGCGGGACACTGAAGTACGGTATAGGTAATGGATTAGCTACCCCAGCAGTCACCATTGCCAATGGAACTTTGGACTTAAATGGTTTTAGTGATACTGTCGGAGCGGTTACTTTAATTGCTGGTTCTATTGTGAATACTGGAGGTGCTGCGACATTGACCTCAACAGCAACTTATACTCTTGAAAGCGGTACTGTTAGTGCTGTGTTGGGCGGTACAGTTGTGGCAGCTATCGCCAAAAATACTGCAGGCAAAGTTATACTTTCAGGGGACAATACTTTTAGTGGTACAGCTGCCACCATAACAATAAATGCAGGTACACTAAACTTACAACATAACAATGCTTTGGGTGCAGCAGCTAGCGCTAATACTACAACTGTTGCTGGCGGTGCAACTTTAGAATTACAAAACAGTATTACAATTCCTGCAGTTAAAGCCATTACTGTTAATGGCACTGGTTTGGCTAAGGGTGGTGCGATTAGAAACATTAGCGGTACTAATGTGATTGGTGCCAACATTACTCTTGCTACAACTAATGTTCGCATCAACTCTGACGCAGGATCTCTAACTATACCTTCTGTTTCTGGTAATACTTTCAACTCTATTTTTGGAGGCGCAGGTAACACTACAGTTAGCGGAGCTATTGGTACCACTAGCGGTACTGTAACCAAAGACGGTGCAGGTAACTTAACTCTTCCTGGTAACAACACCTACACAGGTACAACCACCATATTACTTGGGGCAATAATTGCTAACTCCAGCGCTTCTATTGGTAACGGCAGCGCAACCAATGCTTTAATATTAAACGGAGGTATTTTACAAGCCAATGGTACCATAACTTCACTAGCAACCAGGCCAGTAGTACTAGGTTATGAAGGTGGAACCATAGATACCAATGGTAACAGTGTAAGTATTGCTGGTACTGTTGGTTCTGTTGGTGGTTTAACAAAAACTGGTCTTGGAACATTGACTTTAACAGGTGCAACAACCATAGGTAGAGATTTTACTATAGTTAATGGTACGTTTGTGGCACCTACATCCATGACAGTAAGAGGGGATTTTAGTAATAGCGGTACGTTTACACATAACGATGGAACAGTCATTATTGCACCAAATAACGGAACTACAACATCTAGTATTTTGGGATCATCTAACACTACATTTAACAATTTTACAAATACCACACCTGGTTCTACTTTGAAGTTTGAGGCAGGCACAACTACTACTATTAGCGGCACCTTAACCATAACTGGTGCAGATGGTAGCCCTATTTCCATGTTAAGTACCACCCCAGCCTCCCAATGGAACATGGATTTGTCTGCATATGCCATTAACTGGTTGTCAGTACAAGACTCTCACTGTATAGGTGCTTCTGGGGTGAACACAGGAAATTCTACTATTGTGGGCTTAGGTAACAACACTGGTTCATGTTGGACCTTCATTACTGTTACTTTAGGTGCTGGCGGCGGTTCAAGTGATGGTGGCGCAGGTAGCGGCGGATCTGGCGGTGGCGGTGGCGGCCAAGGTGGCGGCTCTAATCCGAATGCTAGTGGCTCTTTGAGTCCTGCAGCAGGAGCAAATAATACAAGTATTGGTACAACCTCATGGGGCAACCCTGCTTTAATTGTTAGTGCCAATGATAACCCAGCGTCACTATCATCTGCAGGCATGAGCGTAACATCTCATTATTTAGTGGCTTCAGATTTTAGTTTTTCTGCCGATCCAACACGTAACATAATTGGAGTATTTGTTGAAATTAGAAGAACTAGGTTTAATGGTTTGAGTGCAGTAGACAATAGCGTAAGGTTGGTAGTAGGTGGCAATATTGTTGGTGAAGATAAGGCTTCCGGTTCTGCTTGGCCATTGGCTTCATACACATATGCCAATTATGGTGGGTCTAATGATAATTGGGGATTGAGTTTGACAGGCACAGATGTTAATTCTTCTAATTTTGGGGTTGCAATAAGTGTTACTGCTACCGGTGACGGTGATAACTTTTTACCAGATGCTCACATAGACCATATTAGAATGACAGTGTATTATGCAGATGAAGATGATCCTGGTAATGGAGACTCTGGCGGTGGTGGCGGTGGCCAAGGTGGCGGCGGCGGCGGAGCTCCATAATTTATTTATTTACTATATTCTTAATAAAGCTGGCTTTGTATGCCAGCTTTATTGTTTATTCAAGACTTTGCTAAATTTACAAACTGAATTATACTTAGTTTGTTAGCAATTTTTCGTTTTAGATACAAAAAATAAGTAAAATATGCCAAAATCAAAAGTAGTTGAACAAGCAAATTCCCCAGAAAAGAATGATTTTTTTTCGGATCCGAGTTTTGCAGAGAACAATAGAATAATTTTGCCAGAACCAAAAAAATCTATACCTTTCAATAGGCAAACATTATTGAAAGTTTTTCCATGGGTAGCAATAGTAGTAGTTTTGGCAGCAGGCGGGTCATACGGATTTTGGCAGTATAACAAAGCAAAAATGGCCAGCCAGCCAGGAGCTGAGTTGGCAAAAACAGCTGAGCCAACACCAGAACAACAGTTAGAAGAGGTTATTACCAAAGTGTCTAATTTGATGTTTTTACCTGAAGGAGCAAAGCCGACTTTAGCTACTGTAAAAGATCCAGCAAAGTTACAAAATGAAGCTTTCTTTGCTCGTGCAGAAGTAGGAGATAAAGTATTAATTTATAATGTTGCTAAGCAAGCAATTTTGTATAGTGAGAAAATGAATAAAATTAAAGCAGTAGCCCCTATATTCCCCAATGAACAAGCTGCTCCTGAATCAGGTTCTGTAGCTGGAGAATCTATTATTGAAACCACGCCCCCAACTGAACCTGCACAATCTCCATCAAACGACAACAACACATCCGGCAATAACATTATTAATGTGCAACAGTAACATAGCTTGAGTTATGAAAGTAAAACCTGTTAAATGGAGCCATCATCATACGCATCGTTTGTTCCACCTTTCTATGGGGCTGTGTTTTGGTTTTGTAGTAGTTACCATTCTCATGGGTATGGTAGCAATGTGGTGGCAAGCTGGAGCAGATACTACTCCAAAATCTGGTGTTATGCAGGTAACTGCCATTGTAGGCGGCATAAACCCAGGGCCCATTAGTAATGGAGGGTCAGGACCAACTAACACTCCTAATCAAATCCCTACCACAACCATTCAGGCAGAACCAAGCGGCCAAGTTCCACAAGTTTCTACTACTATAAATGGCCAAACAGTTACAGCATATAATTTTTCCGTAAATAATCCTGCTTTTTCAGGGCAAGCTTCTATGGGCGGTGCTTTGGTATTTTTGACTATACAAGGACCAACTAGTTTTAACAGCACTGCCATTGCTGGCAACCAAGGAAACTGGTTATGGCAATCACCACAGAGTTTATTGCCAGGAAACTATACTATTATTGCAACAGTATACAATCCTAGTGATTTGTCTAAATTTAGCACTGTAAGAGTATATTTTATTGTGCCGAAAATAGAGCAATTGCCGCCAAATAACACAGGCCAACTCCCTCCGGCAAATACAGGTGGGCAGGGTACAGACAGCGGTTCAGGAGTGACTGAACCTGGCTCTGGTAAGCCACTGTTTGGTATTTTCTTTGAAGTGCTACCAGAATTCAAAAAAGCATTGGTAGGTAGCGAAGTTAAAGCAGTTATTACTTTGGTGAATAACAACCCTAACCAAGAAATTTCCAATCAAATTATTGAATATGAAGTGCGCGGAGTAGATGGGAAAATAATTATGGAATCTAAGGATACAGTGTCGTTTAGTAATATATCGAGATTCATAAAAACCATTTTGACTGCACCAGCTACCAAACCAGGAGTATATACTGTAA
>CAZQWV010000017.1:0-5758 GCA_964597185.1 uncultured Candidatus Saccharibacteria bacterium | reverse complement strand
CTAACATGGCCACGGGCATCGTCTGCGCCGTGTTTAGCTTCTGCATAACCTGGCGCTGTAGCTAATACAGCTGCTGCTGCCAAAGACCCTACTACTACTGGTAACTTTTTTTGTAACTTCATTTTTTACCCTTTCTTAATTTAATTTTTGCCTCCATATGCTGTGTGTCGTACCTCTTCTGAAAATGTTACAATAAAAGTCCAGAGTTTTAGAAATTTTGCTTGAACTGTAACATTTTTAAAAAATAACCGATATATATAACGAAAAATGGAAGCAAACCAAATTAATAACTTGGTGGATAGAGTAAAAAATGGGGATCAGGAAGCATTTTCTGTACTATACGATGAGTTTGCCGACCGTATATATAGATACATTCGCTTAAAAGTTTCAGCTGCACAAGAAGCAGAGGATATTATGCAAGATGTCTTTGTAAAAGCTTGGCAAGGAGCAAAAGCTTTAGAAACTACTGATCTCAATTTTTCAGCCTGGCTGTATAGAGTGGCCTCAAATACTATAAATGACCATTACCGCAAAGTATATAGACGTCCTCAAACTATAGGGTTAGAGCCCGCGCATGACCTACCAACAGAAGACTTAGCAGCCAGACAAACAGATCTCTCATTTCAAGCAGATGTGCTGCAAGAAAAACTAAGTCAGATCCCAGAACATTATAAACAGATTATTGAACTGAGATACTTACAAAACTTTACCATTCAAGAAACAGCTAAAATATTAAACAAGAGCAGTATTAGCGTTAGAGTGCTACAACACCGAGCAGTCAAAAAACTACAAGAGTTATATCAAGACCATGGACAACAAAATAATTAATTTTTTTAAGAATCAGACAGACAAAGAGTTAAGCCAGTTAACTCTTGAGAAAAAAGCTGCTTTGAAAAGTAGGATAATGCATGCTGTACAAGCAAACCCCGAACAGCAACCCGCAAGTAAAAAAAGTTTCACCAGCAAATGGAGTCATAGTTGGCACAATTTGTCTTCCAGTATTTTTATGAAAGGTTACGTTTTCGTTCCTTTAGTAGTTTTAATTATGGTAGTTAGCACCACAGCAGTTTCTGCCAATGCGCTACCAGGAGATTTGTTGTACCCAGTAAAGCGGCAAGTTGAAAGCGCGAGGTTATTGCTTGCGCCTAGCAATGAAGCAAAGCTTGAGTTAGAGCTAAATTTTGCAGAAGAAAGACTGAAAGAGTTAGATAATATTCGCACTATCGGTCCAACAGTGTCTGTGCAAGGTCAAGAGGACAAAAACAACGATTCAGGAGATTCTAAAACTCCACGTAGCAACAGTAGTAACAACAAAGATGACGACCATGGCCAAGATAGCGAACATAGAAATCACAACAGAGGCACAAGCTCTATAAGTCAGCAACAGCCTGAAAGAGAGCGTGATTCAGAAAAAGATGACCGTGAAGAAAGAGCTAGAAAAGAAGCTGAAAAAGCTCTAGATCTTATGGAAAAAGCTAAAGAAAAATATAGAGAAGACAAAGCTGAAAAGAGAGCTGAGGATTTAAATAAAAAAATAGAGGACTACCGCAAAAAAATGGAGAAGGATTTGGAAGATAGTTTAGAAATCAAGTTTGAAAGAAATGGTAATAGCGGCAAAGGTAATGACAGGAATTGGGATAACAAAACAAAAGAGCGCCTATTTGACTAGGTCGCTCCTTTTTTGTCTTGGCCATTTTTTTACTTCTGCTTCGCGGCAAAGCGCAGAAGACTTATCTGAAAATTTTTCATGGTAGATTATTTTACCACCACCTCTAGAGCGAACATAGGCAGATCCTTTTCCTGAATTATGCACCTTTTCCCTATTTGCTAGATCATTGGTGCTGCCGCAATAGAAACTACCATCCTTGCACTGTAAAATATAGAAATAGTACATTAAAAACCTCGGCGGATGTGTTCTTCCGCATATTCCCACTTAGCATCCATTTTTTTATGAGGGTTAAAAATGTTGTTAGGGTCAAAAATGGTTTTTATTTTTTGGAAAATATTCATCATTGGTTCAGAATACATTTTATTGAGTACATGCCCACGAATAAGTCCATCATTGTGCTCACCAGATAGTGAACCACCATATTTCACTACCAAGTCAGTGACTTCTTTTAATACAACAGGTATTTTTTGCCTTTCCTTTTCTAGGCTCAAATCCATAAGAGGGATGATGTGGAAATTGCCATCTCCCATATGACCGGCAATGGTGTAAAGAAGTTTATAGCGTTCACAAATTTCTATAAGTTTAGGCAGAAACTCAGGCAAGTTGGCTGGGGGGACCACAACATCATCTATGAATGGGGCAGTGTGCTTGTGTTTGACGTTTTTGCGTAGCAAATTAAAGCTTTCGCGGCGAATGGTCCAAAACTTTTCTTCATGATGCTTGTCTTTGGCCAACTGGGTTTCTACATCAAAAGGTTCCAACACTTGCTGTACAGTAGCAATTTTTTCATCAATTTCTTTTTGGTTTTCTCCTTCAAATTCTACGAGCATTATCATTTTTGGGAAATGAGGTAAAAATCGCAAGATTTTGTTGAGTACTGGCAACAAGCTCATGCCCAAAAAGATAAATTTCCTCCATCCCAAAGTTTGGTGGAAATTATAGAAAAAACGAAAAGCAAACTTTAGAGTGTGGTCATCGAATGACTCTAAACTACTTGGTTTTAAAGGCAACAGCACATTAATAATTTGAGCCAAATTTTTTAAGGTCGGCATGAACACCACCAGCATGCCAGATAAAGGCTTAGCTTTAACCAAACTAAATTCAGCTTCAGTCATAAGACCTAGTGTTCCTTGTGCCCCTACAAACAGTTTATGCATTCTAAAATGTGTTCCGTCCCACACATCCCAGATATTGTACCCCGTAGAATTTTTGCTTACTTTTGGTTTGGCATCTTGAATAAGTTGTTGGTTATCTTGAATAATTTGCCAAACTTCACGGTATAAATCTCCTTCATAACCAGGCTCTGCTAGTTTTTGTTCCAGTTCAACTTTATCTAGTGTGTTAAAGGTATGTTCTTTACCATCTGCCAATACCATCTTAATGCTTTCCAAATAACGTTCGGTTTTTCCGTAGATTAAAGATTTTTCTCCACCAGAGTTGTTAGATACCATACCACCAACCATACAAATTTCTCTGGAAGCAGGGTAAGAGGGGAGAAGCAACCCTTGGGCCAAAGTTTTTGGTTCTAAGTCGCGGTAGTATACTCCAGGCTGTACATTCACTCTGTTATTTTCTACTTCACCAATATTGTTGAAGTAACGTTCAAAAGCTACAATTATAGAATCATTTACCGCGCCACCAGACATACAAGTACCTCCACTGCGCGGGGTCAATGAAAGTCCCGGCTCTTTGGCTTTATGTTCATTTACATAATTTACTAACGTGCAAACATCTTTACTGTCTTTTGGGAATGCCACCAGTTCAGGTTTTATTTCAAACAAACTAGCATCATGACTGTATAGATTGAGAATGTCTTGGCTGGCAGCTAAATCTCCTTTAAAGGAATTAGCTAAGTTTTGATATTTATTTTCCATGCTTTAATTATAACATCCAAATTGATGACCAGATTTAAATGTAAAGTAAACTTGACATTACAATTATCCCCATATATACTCATATTGTATTTAATTAATTAGGTAAGTTTTATCCGGATAAATTTACCTGAAAGCAAGATAATGCAAAACAAAGTAATTATTATTGTGTTAGTTGTAGCAGTTTTGTTAGTAGGTGGTATAGTAGTTAGCCGTAACTCTGGGACAAACCAGAAAGACGTGGCTTCCAACAACAATACTGCTATGGAAAAAGACAAGATGATGGCAGATGAAAAAATGGAACAAGACAAGATGATGGCCAACAATGAAGCCATGGCCAATAAAGATTCCATGACTAAAGATGGCGATAAAATGATGGAAAATAAAGACGCTATGATGCAAAAAAGTGCAGGTACCTACGTAGATTATTCTGAATCTGTGTTAAGTCAAGCCCAAGAAGCTACTAAGTCTGGGCGCAAAGCAGTGATTTTCTTCCATGCTAGCTGGTGTCCAAATTGTATAGCTGCTGACAAAGCATTTAAATCTGCTTTAAGTGGCGGCTCTTTCCCAGAAAACATTACAGTTATTAAAACAGATTACGACAGCCAAACTGAATTGAAAAAGAAATATGGCATTACAGGACAACACACCTTTGTTCAAGTAGATGGTTCTGGTAACCAAATTACCAAATGGATTGGCGGCGATGTAGCAGAATTATCAAGTAAAACAAAATAATGATTCAAATTTTACTGGCTTTAGTTGCCGGTATTCTGACCATTGCAGCTCCATGTATACTTTTGCCCCTCCCAATTATTTTGGGGGGGTCAATTGGTCAGAATAGCAAAACTCGGCCTTTATTCATTACCTTAGGGTTTGTAGTTAGTTTTGCCAGTGTGGCATTGCTAATCAATACTTTGGTGCAGACTTTAGGATTAGACCCATCTGCATTGCGTACTGGTGCGGTCGTCCTGCTGATTCTGTTCGCTGGTTTTATGATCTGGCCAACCCCTTTCGAAAAGCTCATGACTCACATGAGCGGGCTCATCAACAAAGCTAGTAGCACTGGCCAATCTGCTGGTAGCGGCAATTGGGGCGGCTTTATATTGGGCCTCATTATTGGAATTATTTGGGCTCCTTGTGCAGGTCCAATTTTAGGTTCAATTTTAACTCTCATAGCTTTGGAGCAGAATTTAGGTCAAGCCAGTGTATTGCTCATTGCTTATGCTATAGGCGCAGGACTACCAATGCTAGCCATAGCATATGGCGGGCAGGCGCTGACCACTAAAGTTAAAGCTTTGGCTCGCTATTCTACTAGGCTGCAACAAGTTTTTGGAGTTCTACTTATTGGCTTAGCAGCAGCCATATACTTCCAGTACGATACTGTAATTCAAACTAAAATTGTAGAAAAGTTTCCAGGTTTGGGAACAGGGTTTGAAAAAAGCCTAATAGAAAACTTTGAGAGTAACAACGAAAATACCAATAGCACCAATTCTGAAACCAATAATTCTGGAGATACTTCGCAGGTACAGCTAAAAAACTTGGGTCCAGCACCAGAGTTTACTGGCATTAGTAATTGGTTGAATTCTAAACCACTAACCATGGCTGCATTAAAAGGGAAGGTGGTACTGGTAGATTTCTGGACCTACTCTTGCATCAACTGTATTCGTACCCTGCCGCATATTACCAAGCTGCATGCAGATTATGCTCAGCAAGGCCTAGTTATTGTTGGGGTGCACACTCCAGAGTTTGCTTTTGAGAAAAGCACAGAAAATGTACAGACAGCCCTAAAGCGCCATAATATTCAATATCCAATAGCACAAGACAACGATTTTGGGACATGGAATGCTTTTCGCAATCGTTATTGGCCAGCTAAATACCTTATAGATCAAAGTGGTAACATAGTCTACACCCATTTTGGAGAAGGTAACTACGAAGAAACGGAGCAAGTCATTAGACAACTGTTGGGCTTAGAAGTAGCTGGCAGTGAATCTACAACAGCCCAAGAGAAGCCTAACCAAGCTCGCACTCCAGAAATTTATTTTGGTACCAGCAGGTTAGAAAATTTAACAGTTAGCCAAACTGCTAAAGCTATACCCACAGATTACGTCATACCTAACAGGCTAGATCTCAACGCCTTTGCTTTAGAAGGGAAATGGCAGTTTGATGGGGAACAAGCTAAACTTATTCGCGGACCAGGCAAAATTAAATTGCATTTTTA
>CAZQWV010000016.1:0-10858 GCA_964597185.1 uncultured Candidatus Saccharibacteria bacterium | reverse complement strand
TGACTTAGGTATTGTATTGAAAGACATTAAACTCAATTTAGAAGGAAATGCCTACGTCAATTTAACAGAACCAACAAAACCAGAATTTGATGGCGGATTAAAATTTTCTGCATCTAGTGGAAATACCAGCTTTTCTAGTGGCATAGATTACAGAGCTTTAAATGGTAAAGTATTCTATAAAATTGGTGACATCCCATTTCTTAGCGGCATTATGGGTCCTGAAAATAAAGATGTTGACTGGATTAAAATCGATTTAGAACAAGCTCAAAAAGAAGCTAATACAGATTTGGACTTCTTTAATAAACTAACTGACCCTAGCTTTGAAGAAAAAGTCAGACAAATTTGGATTAACAACAAAGCTATAAAAATTGAAAAATATGTTGGCCGAGAAAAAATTAATAATGTTAGTACTTTGCATTTCAAAGCAGATTTAGATAAGACAGCTACCAAAAAAGCAGCCATGGAAACCATTTATGCAATCGCGGATTTGGACCCAGAAGCTGCCATGACTGCTGAAGATAAAGAGCTAGTAGATTTCACCTTAGAAAAGCTTATTTCTAGAATCGAAGTTAAAAAGCTTGATATATGGGTAGGTGCAGAAGACTACAACTTATATAAGTTGAGCTTAGAAAGCAATGCTCCTTCATTTATTTCATTAGTTAAAATAATGGAAGAAGATTTTGGTTCTATGAGCTTAGAAGAAGCTCAACAGAAAAAAGAAATAGAAAAATCCTTCAATAGGGTGGGGTTCGGTGCAACTTTCAAAATAGATTCTACATATTCAGATTATGGTATGAAAAAATCTTTAGCAGAACCTCAAAACGCCTACGATATATTGGGAGAGGCAGTAGAAGCAGCTTCTGATGCTGTTCGTCTTGCAGATGCAAGACAGACTGCTTCAGCTCTAGAGCTCTATTTCTTTGATAATGAAAGCTATCCTTCCTCTTTAACAGCATTGGTTCCAACTTACATTCAGCAAGTACCCACATCTCCAACACCACCAGGTGGTAGCTGTACCAATGAACAGAATAACTACACATACTCCTTAATTAGCCCTACAGAATACACATTTACATTTTGTTTAGGTAGTGAAATAGCTGGACTCGGAGCAGGGGTTAGAACAATGAGCCAAAACGGCATTCAATAATATATTAACTTTCGCCGCCGCTTGTTCTCATGCGGCGGCCTTGTTTGCGGGCATAGTATAGTGGTAGTACGAGACCTTCCCAAGGTTTAAGCACGGGTCCGATTCCCGTTACCCGCTCCAACACTATGAAAAGAGATTTAGAATTACTATACGAAATAGGGTGTTTAAGACGGCAACAAAGAAGTTGGTCGCAGTTTTTGTACCCAGATGCAGCTTCTAACACAGACCACACCTTCCGTGTCATGTGGACAGCTTTGACTTTGGCCAAATATGAAAAAGTTATAAACACCGAGAAAGTACTTAAAATGGCTTTGGTGCACGATGTGCCTGAAAGCAGGACAGGGGATACAAATTACCTTAGTCGCCAATATGTAACAGAAAATGTTGAGCAAGCTGTCGAAGATATTTTTGGTGGTACTATTGTTGGCCCCGAATTCAAGAAGCTATGGGAAGAATATGAAAAACGAGAAAGCATTGAATCTAAAATAGTCAAAGATGCAGACACTTTAGATATTGATTTAGAGTTGGCGGAAGCCATAGCAACAGGTAACCCTTTGGGTGAGAGCTTTAGAGAGCACAGAGAACTGGTTTCAAAAATGTTATTTACGGAATCTGCCAAAAGGTTGTGGAAAGAGATACAAAATGGCGACCCTCACGCCTGGCATTTAAATAGTCGCAACCGTTTCAATGCAGGGGACTGGAAACAGTTCAAAACGAATAATAATTTGTAATTTTGCGTGCCGGCTTAGCTCATCTGGTAGAGCAGCGGTATCGTAAACCGCAGGTGGCCGGTTCAAGTCCGGCAGCCGGCTCCATCTATTTAGTTTTAATTTTATTTTTCTCATGGACAAACCGAAAACATTTCCTAAAACTGCTAAGCGCGTCTACCAAGGACAAAATTTTGATATCTGGCAATGGCCTCAAAAAATGTTCGATGGCAGCACCAGAACTTTTGAACGAGCAGTACAAATTGGTGGAGTATCTATTTTAGCTAGTGTAGGTAATAAAATAATTGTTTTAAAACAGCAGCAACCTGGCACACCTTGGTATTATGGTGTTCCTGGGGGTGCTATGGACATACCTGGTGAAAAGCCTAAACAAACGGCAATTAGAGAGCTTCTAGAAGAAACTGGTTATAAACCGGGGTCTATTAAATTATGGAAAGCCTTGATAAAAAAGGGGCGTAGATTTTATGAAAGACATATTTTTATCGCTTCTGATTGTGAAAGAATAGCAGAGCAATCTACAGATATTGGGGAAAAGATTGAACTCCAGCTAATGACTTATGATAAATTGCTTAAATTTTGCGAACATCCTGATTTCTTTAAGGATGATGTGTATTTCGAACTACTGAAAGCTAAAGCAGATAAAAATTACAAAAACTCCCTTAAACAAGCACTTTCTGGTAAATCTAGTGCTAAAACTAAGAAATAGCATAGAAAGTCAATAGCGGCGAAAAATGGCACCCTTGCCAAAATGCCTATTTTTTGTTAAGCTCTTACCGTTATTTTAAATAAATGGCCAATATTTCTGAACAAAAACCTAGCTTAGACAAAAATAGAGATTCAGAGCTAGATATGAAAAAAACCAAGCTAGATGAAAAGCAGCACTCTCTATATCTGAAAACTTTTCATTTTGCTATAGAGTTCGGTTTTATGATAGTCGTGCCCCTTTTAGGGTTCATTTATTTAGGTAAATTCTTAGATAATAGGTATAATTCAGGTAACCAGCTGTATATCTATGTTGGAATAGTCCTGGCCCTAATAACCACTTGTCTACTTTTCATGAAAAAGATACGAGACATTATGAAAGATATGGAACAATAATATGTTAGCAATGCCTACTTTGGCCGCAGAGCCAATATTTACTATCGCTCAATTTCCAGTAACCAACACTTACATTAACAGTACCTTAACTGTTATTGGTTTTGCTATTTTTGCATTCTTCATTAACCGAGGGGTAAAAAAATACTACGCAGGTGGAAGTACAAAAACTGCCCCTAAAGGCATTTTAAATTTCTTTGAAGCAACTTTAGAGTTCTTATACGGTTACATAGACCAAGTTACAGGTGACAGAAAGAAGTCTATAAAATTCTTACCTTTGGTTGGAACTCTGTTTTTCTTTATTGTAATTTCTAACTGGATAGGTCTGTTGCCTGGCATAGGCTCTATTGGTACATACCAAATGCATCATGGAGTATTAACATTTGTCCCAATCTTTCGTCCTGCAAACACAGATTTAAACATGACTTTAGCTATGGCTATTCTTTCTGTTGGTGTTTCTCACTTCTTTGGTATTGCAGCTATTGGATTTTTCAAATACGCCAATAAGTTTATTAAACTAGGGGATGTTTGGCATGCTGTTAAAAGTTTTAATATAACCAATATTCTTGTTGCTGTAATTGAATTCCTAATTGGTATTCTGGAAATAATTTCAGAAGTAGCCAAAATGGTTTCTTTGTCTTTACGTTTATTTGGTAATATTTTTGCTGGGGAAGTTTTGCTTACAGTAATAGCTTCCATTTTGGCTTTCTTCTTACCTTTACCATTTATTGGATTAGAAATTATTGTGGGTCTAATTCAGGGTGTAGTATTTTCAATGCTAACCTTGGTGTACTTGACCATTGCTACAACCGAAGTGGCAGGTCATGGAGACCATGACAATGAAAATGCTCACGGCAAAGCTACAAGCGCTCACTAGTTAGTAGCGCTGAGAGGTTGGATTTTGAAACAAGTTTCAAACTTCAGCTTTTCAGCACTAAATACCCAAGTTCTAGTTGCTGAGCTTAAATTAACAATAAGTAAAGTTCACTTTCGTGAACAGGAGAAATAATATGGAACCAGAAGCAGTAAAATTCTTGGCTAAAGCCATCACCATTGGTGTTGGTGGATTCGGACCAGCTTTGAGTATCGGTTACATCGGCGCTAAAGCCATGGAAACCATTGGTCGCAACCCAGAAGCCGCTAGCAAGGTATTTGTACCTATGTTGCTTGGTATGGCTTTTGCTGAAGCTATTGCTATTTACGCATTGGTTGTTACTTTCATTTTGTAAAGCTAACAATCGAGTTCAGTTCACAATTTTCAATTGGAAGCGTGGCAAATAACCTGCCCTAATTGAAAATTGAATACTGAACATTTGATTAATTACACATATGGATTTATTTATACACATTGCTAGCGCAGCCACAGAAGCTGCCACCCACGCTGCCGAAGTTGCAGGAGCAGCAGCAGATACCCACGCTGCAGCACAGTCTACCGGAGTAGCACAATTGTTTGGCCTAAACGTCAAGCTGTTTTTGGCACAATTAGTAAACTTTCTAATTATTTTGTTTGTATTGTGGCGCTTTGTATTTCGCCCAGTGTCAAAAGCTTTAGCTGAACGTAGTGAAAAAATTGAGAATTCTTTAGCTGAAGCACAAAAAATTTCTGCTGATAGAGAAACTTTTGATTCATGGAAAAATCAAGAAATTTCATCTGTACAACAAGAAGCTGCAGCCATAATTACCAAAGCAAAAGGAGAGGCTGAACAAGTTAAATCTGAAATTACAGAAACTGCGAAACAAGAAGCAACTAAAATTGTTGAGAAAGGCAAACAGCAATTGGAAGATGAAAAAAATAAAGCTGTTGCAGAAATAAAGTCTGAAATAGCTTCAATGGTAGTTTCTGCCACAGAAGCTGTATTGAAGAAAAAACTAGATCAACCTACAGATAAAGCTCTTATTCAAGAGGCAATTGATACTTTAAAGAAATAGATATGAAATTTTCTGTAAAACAATATGCTGAAGCGCTGCACCAGACACTACTTGAAACAGCTCCCAAAGATCAAGACAAGGTTATAAATAATTTTGTTCAAGTATTGGGGAAAAATGGTGATCTGCCATACTATGAAACCATTATTAAACAATTTGAAAAGATAGATAGAGAAAGCAAAGGTATTAAAGAAGTAGAAGTTACAGTTGCCAATGAAGCACTAATAGATAGCAATGTGATCACCTCTTTAAATAAGACATTAGGCAATGACATTGAACTAAAAAAGAAAGTAGATGAATCCTTAATTGGTGGAATTGTGGTCAAAGTCGAAGACACACTCATAGATGCCAGTATAAAAGGACACCTTAATAAACTTAAAAATAACCTTAGCCAATAATTTAAATATATGATTAAAACAGATGCTATAATTGCCCAGCTCAAAGATCAGATTGCAGGCTACCAGCCAGATGCAACTGTAGAAAAAGTCGGTACTGTCATTGAAGTAGGTGACGGTATTGCTCGTGTTTCCGGTTTATCGGAAATTGCCAGTATGGAAATGATTGATTTCGGCAATAACGTGGTAGGCGTAGCTTTAAACCTTGAAGAAGCTACTGTTGGTGCTATTATTTTAGGAGACTACTCTAAAGTTAAACAAGGCGACACCGTTAGAGCAACAGGACGAACCTTATCTGTACCAGTAGGTGATTCACTAATTGGTCGCGTAGTTGGAGCATTAGGTGAAGCAAAAGATGGTAAAGGTGAAATTAAGCAAGCAGATTACTACCCTGTAGAAAAAGTTGCCCCTGGAGTTATTACCAGACAATCTGTTCACCAACCTGTACAAACAGGTATTATGGCTATTGATGCTCTTATTCCAATTGGACGTGGTCAACGCGAACTCATTATTGGTGACCGTCAAACTGGTAAAACTGCTGTTGCTATAGATGCGATTTTGAACCAAGCTGGTCAAGATATGATTTGTGTATATGTTGCTGTTGGCCAGAAAGATAGTAAAGTTGCTAAAACTGTTGCTATTTTAGAAGAACGTGGCGCCATGGACTACACCGTAGTTGTAACCGCTGGAGCTTCCGAACCTGCAGCTCTATCTTTTATTGCTCCATACTCTGGATGCGCTATGGCAGAATACTTTATGGATAAAGGCAAAGATGTGCTTATTATTTACGATGATTTGTCCAAACAAGCTGTGGCGTACCGCGAAATTTCTTTGCTTCTCCGCCGTCCTCCAGGACGTGAAGCTTACCCAGGAGATGTGTTCTACCTACACTCTCGCTTATTAGAACGCGCAGCTAAATTGAATAAAGATTTTGGTGGAGGTAGTATAACTGCTTTGCCAGTAATTGAAACTCAGGCAGGGGACATATCAGCTTACATTCCAACTAATGTTATTTCCATTACCGATGGACAAATTTTCTTGGAAAGTGATTTGTTCTATAAAGGTGTTCGTCCAGCTGTAAACGTTGGTACATCTGTATCACGCGTAGGTTCTGCTGCTCAAACTAAAGCTATGAAAAAAGTTGCTGGAAAAATGAAAATTTCTTTAGCACAGTTCCGTGAATTAGAAGCTTTTGCTCAGTTTGGTTCTGACTTAGATGATGCTACTAAAAAACAATTAGATTTAGGAAATCGTTTAGTAGAAATATTAAAGCAACCACAATACAGCCCTTTGTCTTTAGAAAAACAGGTTGTTATCCTTTATGCTGTTAACAATGGTTACTTAGATGACGTACCAGTAGAACGGGTTAAAGAGTTCCAAAACAAACTGTACGAATATATGGAAACAACTGGGCGCGACATTATGTCTGCAATTGCTGGACAAAAAGAGCTAACAGAAGATATAGATACTAGCTTAAAAACTGCGCTAGAACAATTCAAGAAAGGTTTTTAATACATAACCCATGCCAGGAACAAGAGAATTAACCAGACGCATCAAATCCATCAAAAGCACGCGCAAAATAACCCGCGCGATGCAGCTTATTTCTGCTGCCAAAATGAGAAAAAGTCAGCAAGCCACCATGGCTAGCCGCACATACTCTCAGCTAGCTTGGGAACTTATTCAATCTTTAAACGGTGGAGCAGAAGTAAAATCACCTTTGGTAAAAACTTTTCCTGATGCTAAAAAAGTTGGGGTATTGTTAATTAGCTCTAACAGAGGACAAGTAGGCGGTTTTAACAATAACCTATTTAAAAAACTTAGACAGTACGAAGAAGCTGAACCAGAATTGCTAACCGAATTTGTAGTTCTCGGGAAAAAAGGTAGAGACACCTCACTACGCTTGAAAAAAACAGTTTTAGCTGAATTTGAAAAACTAGATACCACTATACCAGTTGAACGCATTTACCCGTTAGTGAAACTTCTTACAGAGAAATATGAATCTGGGCAATACAGTAAAATAATAGTTGTGTACAACCATTTCGCTTCCACACTATCGCAAGTTGCTACTGTTAAAACCTTATTACCATTTAAAGCAGAACAGCAAGTAGAGGCGGCTCCTGCAACAAATGCCAAAGATTCTCCTAACTCAGAAGGTCAACAACTAACCAATAACTTAAGCGAGGCTTTGTTTGAGCCATCACCAACAGAAGTTATACAACATTTACTCCCAAGAATTTTGGAAAGCCAAGTATACCAAGCCATTCTAGAAAGTGATGCTTCTGAACACTCCGCCCGCATGGTTATGATGAAAAATGCTACAGAAAGCGCAGGCGAGCTCATAGACGATCTAACTCTGACCTTCAACCAATTACGACAAACTAAAATTACTACTGAACTTTCCGAAATTACTGCTGGAAAAATCGCTCTCGAAAAATAGCTTATATTAATCAATTTATTAATCATATACAACCTTCTGTTATTAACTTAAATTTATGAAACAAGACACAGTTACAACTGAACATAAAACCGGAGTGGGTTCTGTAGCCCAGGTCATTGGCCCGGTAGTTGACGTTCAATTCGAATCTCAAGTGCCAGAGATTTTTACAGCACTTGAAGTATCCATGCCAGACGGCTCTACTTTAGTATTGGAAGTTCAACAACAGCTTCCAGGAAATATTGTACGTACCATTGCTATGGCCTCTACAGATGGTCTAAAACGCAAAACTCCAGTTACAAGCACAGGCAAACCAATTTCTGTTCCTGTAGGTAAAAACACTTTGGGTCGCATGTTTAACTTGTTAGGGCAACCAATCGATGGTAAAGAAGCTCCTCAAACAGAAGCAACTTACTCCATTCACCGCAAAGCTCCTAGCTTAACAGACCAAGCAACACGAAGCGAAATTCTAGAAACTGGAATTAAAGTTATTGACCTTATTTGTCCTATTTTAAAAGGTGGTAAAGTAGGTTTGTTCGGTGGTGCTGGTGTAGGTAAAACCGTTATTATTCAGGAACTCATTAACAACATTGCTAAAGCTCATGGCGGATTGTCCGTATTTGCTGGTGTAGGGGAGCGTACCCGTGAAGGTAACGACCTTTACCATGAAATGAAAGAATCTGGGGTTATAGACAAAATGACCATGGTATTCGGGCAAATGAACGAACCCCCTGGTGCTCGCGCTCGTGTGGCTCTATCTGGTCTATCTATGGCCGAATACTTCCGTGATGAAAACAAAGCAGACATCCTCTTTTTCATAGATAACATTTTCCGCTTTACTCAAGCTGGTAGCGAAGTATCTGCTTTGCTTGGCCGTATTCCTTCAGCTGTAGGTTACCAACCAACCTTGGCAACAGAAATGGGAGCTATGCAAGAACGTATTACCTCTACCAAAGAAGGCTCTATTACCTCTGTACAAGCTGTGTACGTGCCTGCAGACGACGTAACAGACCCAGCTCCAGCTACAACCTTTGCTCACTTAGACTCTACTGTGGTGCTATCTCGTGCTTTAGCTGACTTGGCCATTTACCCTGCTGTAGACCCTCTAGACTCCAACTCTACTATCTTAACTGAAGAAGTTGTTGGTAAAGAACATTATGCTGTGGCACGTGGTGTTCAAAAGATTTTGCAACGTTACCGTGACTTACAAGACATTATTGCTATCTTGGGTATGGAAGAACTTCCGGAAGAAGATAAGCTGGTAGTTGCCCGTGCACGTAAAATCCAACGTTTCTTGTCCCAGCCGTTCTTTGTAGCTGAAGTGTTTACCGGTTCTCCAGGACAATATGTACCTATTGCAGATACTGTTAAAGGTTTTAAAATGATCTTAGACGGTGATTTAGACCATATGCCTGAACAAGCTTTCTACATGAAGGGCAGCATAGATCAAGTAAAAGAATAAATTCGTATATGGCTCAACTCCATTTACAACTAGTTACCCCGCAAAGGGAAGTTCTCAATGAAGAACTGCTAAGTTTAACTTGCCCTACTCAAATGGGACAAATTACCATTTTACCTAACCATGCCCCTCTAGTAGCTACACTGGCCACAGGAGAGCTTATTGCCAGACCTCAAACAGGAGAGGAATACAATATTCATGTGGCTGGCGGTTTTGTAGAGGTAAAACCTGGGAGCAAAGTCACCATCTTAGCTGATGCAGCTGAGCATCACCATGAAATAGATGAAGCTGAAGCAGAAGCTGCCAAACAAAGAGCTGAACAAGCTTTGCAGCAATCTAACATTTCAGAAGAAGAATATGCCATGGCTGCTGCTAGCTTAGAACGAAGTTTAAGCAAACTAAACTTAGTTAAAAAATATAGGCATCGTAGATCTACTCAAGCACAACATTTCAGTCAAAACTTAAACAACCAATAAACTATTTAACCTGCTTCATTGCAGGTTTTAGTTTAGAATTTAATTATGAAAATTAGTTATCATCCACAAACCGAATTAGAAGAACTAAGTTTAGTTGTTGTCGAACAACTATCTGAAAAGTTTCCACAAACTTTTTTTGTTGGTGGTTACATTAGAAATTTATTTTTAGATTTACCAGTTACCGACATAGACATTGCTACAGAAGCAACACCAGAACAAGTGGCCAACATTCTCACGCCAGTATTTGATTGTAACTTAGACCATAAAAATTTTGGTGTTGTAACTATTCATCCCCAAATAGAAATTACAACTTTTAGAACAGAAAGTTATTTAAATTCTAGGTACCCTAAAGTCCAATTTACCACATCTATTGAACAGGACAGCCTTAGACGCGACTTTACCATAAACAGCTTATATATGAGCAAACAAGGGGATATACAAGACTTTCATGGAGGTCTTGCAGATATAGGGCTGGGGTTAATTAAATTCATAGGAGACCCCGAAACAAGATTAGTTGAAGACCCTACCAGACTACTACGTGCAATTCGTTTTATGTTACAACTAGAATTTAAATTGGAACAAGAAACAGCAACAGCAATACAAAATAATTTTTCTATAATTGAAAAAATAAAAAAGCAATTCATTGAAGCAGAACAAAACAAATTAAGTTTAGATTTGCAAAATGAATTTAAAAAAATTATCAACAGCAAAGTACTTGACGAAAGTTTTATTAATTCTTATAATGATCGTGTATAAGTTTTTGCACATTCAGAAACGAAAAAGAAAAGAAAAAAATAAATTCAGACAAACAGAAACACATTTTTTATTTCACTACTGACCTTGAAACAAAAATAGTTTCAAGTAGTAGAAAATTAAGTCCGTCAACAAAAATTTAAAAAACGACGGACAGGGAGACTAGCCAAAATGGCAATAAAGAAAAAAGTAGCAAAGCGAAAGCCTGCTGCAAAGAAGCCAGCTGCTAAAAAGCGCACTGTTGCTAAAAAGCCAGCTGCAAAGAAGCCTGCAAAGCGTAAAACCGCTGCTCGCAAACCTGCTGCAAAGAAGCCTGCAAAGCGTAAAACCGCTGCTCGCAAACCTGCTGCAAAGAAGCCTGCAAAGCGTAAAACCGCTGCTCGCAAACCTGCTGCAAAGAAGCCTGCAAAGCGTAAAACCGCTGCTCGCAAACCTGCTGCAAAGA
>CAZQWV010000015.1:0-11047 GCA_964597185.1 uncultured Candidatus Saccharibacteria bacterium | reverse complement strand
ATCGCGTCGCCGATTATCGTTCAGCTCAGAGCAAAGAAGAAGTTTTGCAAAAGTTAGATAAGCTTATGGTTCAAGCTTTCCAAGATGTAGTGGCAACTAAAAATCAATATAATTGCACTTACCGAAATGCTGCTTACATAGTAGCAGCTAAAAGAATTACAGAAGCAATGTAACGCAGCGCCGTTCTATCAACTAAAAAAACCGCCCTATATCAGGGCGGTTTTTAAATAACTAGTTGTTCACTCGTTCTACATATTCTCCAGTGTCAGTTTTTATACGAAGGACATCGCCTTCTTTAATGAACATAGGAGCTTGTACTACTAACCCGGTTTCCATGGTAACAGGCTTGGTTACGTTACCGCCAGAATTACCAACTACATTTGGTGGAGCTTCAGTTACAGTTAGTTCTACTTTAATAGGGAGTTCAATAGAAACAGGTTTGTTGTTGAAACGAAGGATTTGCACTTCCATGCTTTCTTTCAAGAATGGCTCTTGCTCGGCAGTTACTTCCTTAGGCATATCTATGGTTTCGAAAGTCTCGTTGTTCATGAAGTGAGTGCCATCGCTATCTGCATACAAGAAATTGGCACGTTCACGAGTTACATCTGCCTCTTCCACTTTTTCTCCGAACTTGAAAGAGTATTCCATAACCTTACCGGTAATAACATTGCGCAGCTTAGCTTGCATAACTGGCTTACGTTGTGCTGTGCGCATACGGTTAGACCAGATTACTTGAAAGGGCTGATTGTTCATGAGAACAATTGCTCCCAATTTTACATCATTTAAATCCATATTTATTTTGTTCTAGCAGTTAATTATGGAGCAATGAATGGAAGCAATGCCATATGGCGAGCTCTTTTTAGAGCAATAGTTACCATGCGTTGGTGCTTAGGACAGCTACCATTTTTGGTCTTAGATAAGATTTTAGCATGAGGAGACATAAACCGACGTAGGGTTTGAGTGTCTTTGTAGTCAACAGTAGTAATTTTGTTAGAGCAAAAGTAACAAACTTTTTTTACTGGTTGAGTATTTTGCTGAGGTTTCATAAATGAGGGGATAGATTAAGAATTAAAAAGGTATATCTTCTACATTCAAGTCTTCTCCTTGAATGATAGTTGGTAATTCTTCTTCAGAATTTTGTCTATTTTGAGAAGGTCCGCTATTTTGGGCAGGCATTTCATTGTTATATGTGCTGCCAGTATTTTGGCCACCATCTAACATTATCATGTTGTCTACAACTACTTCAGTACGACTGCGCTTACTCCCATCTTGAGCATCCCATGAACGGGTTTGCAAACGACCTTCTATATAAACTCTGCGACCTTTTTTTAAATATTGACCAGCAATTTCGGCAAGTTTACGCCACAACACAGCTGTGTGGTATTCTACTTGCTCTACTTTTTGTCCAGTTTGCTGGTTAGTGTAAGCATAGTTTGTAGCCAAACCCAGCTGGCATACACTCGTACCGTTGGGAGTGGTTTTGAGTTCAGGATCACGGGTCAGGCGACCAATAATCATAACTTTGTTTAAATCCATATTGTTAAATATTACTTAGTAATATCTTCGTTGAGAGCAGCTTCAATTTGTTCATCTAAATCTACATTGTCAGCAGTAGCAACTGGTGCTGCAGCTGGAACAGTTTCTGTAGTTTCAGACTTAGTTTCTGTTTGTCCAGCATTGGAAGCTTCTATAGCTTCTACTGGACGATTGCGATTCATTTTTGCTTGCACTTCGCGATCGTAAGACAAGCGCTCTAAGTGTTCGTCTTGATTTACAATTATGTAACGAATAATTGTATTTTGAGTTCTAATTTTGGCATCGAACTCATTTACTTTGGCACCATCCATGTTGAAATTAACAACCCCATAAAAACCATTGCGAGTTTTTTTGATAGGGTAAGCTAATTTTTTCTTACCTAACTGATTTTCCTGGATGTCGGTACCGCCAAAATCCGAAACAAATTGGGCAATTTGTCCGGTAACATCAGGAATTTGATCATCGGAGACCGATGAAGACAATATGTACATAAGTTCATATCGTGGCATAAAGGACTTTCTCCTTATTCCTATAATCCGGTCATGGAGAAGACAGTTTGTGGCAAGAACAAAGCGGTCCTCTCCAACCGGTCGTTACCTTACTTCCTCGCCCCTCTCAAGGAAGCTATGAGACAAAGGGTTTCAAGGCCTTTGTCCTAGCTTCATATTATAGGAGATATGTTAATGATTTGTTAAAGGAAAACTAAAAACTTTATAAATTATACCTTATTTATCCACAGTTGTCTAGTCTATAATTTGGCTATTTTTGTAAGTTTTTGTCATAATAAAATTGCGAGATAAAAAGCCAGTCTTCCAATTTCTGGCTTTTTTGTAAGGCAATTTACATAAACACCATGACAATAAAATTTCCGCAATATATTTTAAGTAGCCTATTAGTAGTATTACTACTTACTATGGTTTTGCCTTCTGCTGCGTTAGCCCAGTCTGGCTATCGCTGTTCAGAAGATTCTCAAACCCCACTGTATATTTTGTTAAAGCCCAATGGCAAGCATTTCTATACTACGAATGAAGATGAAGCCAATTACACTTTGAAGTTAGGTTATAAGATGGAAGGTATAGTGGCTTACATTCTCAAAGAAAGATTAAATAGTAGTGAAAGTAGCGCCCCGTTACACAGATTTTATAATTCTTTCACAGACTCACATCGTTATTTTTTGGGTGACAATGTAGATATCAGCACCAATTCAACCATAGGGCGTTACGAAGGTGTTGTAGGTTTTCTCTATACTAATTTAGAAGTTGGTTTTGCTGCCTCACCAATTACAGTGAACTATGCAGCTAATGATTCCATTACAGATGTATTGTTTAGTCGAGATTATAGTCCAGAACTGTGGCGTAGTTGGGGATATAATCGCATAGATGTGTTGGGTTATGCTTGCAGTGCTGGCTATGCCAATGCTAAACAAAATGCCATATACAGATTGTGGAATCCAACAACCTTAAAACATTTTTACACTAACGATTTAGCAGAGGCTAATAGTGTAGTTAAATCGTCTGGGTACAAGTCAGAAGGTATTATTGGTTATTTGTATGACCAACCCCAATCTCACATGAATACCGTAGCTGTATTTAGAATGTATCACCCAACCCAAAAAAAACATTTTTACACTACTAACACACTAGAGTTTTTAGAAGCTGAAGGCAGAGGTTATGTAGGTGAAGGGGTTTTAGGATATGCCATAAACGACACACAAAGACAAAGAGGTGCCTTAGTATTGAGGTTGTATAATTCTAAAATAAATGACCACTTTTATGTATTGTCTAACCCAGGAATGTTTGGTGACAGTGAAGCAGACAGAGCTTTTGAGTCTGGTTACCAACGAGAAGGGGATTTAGGAACATTTAGCGCTTGGTAAAAACTGGTTAGTTAAGCACAAATTTAAAAGCCGCCCGAAGCCAGGCGGCTTTTTCTATACATTGAATCTAAAATGAACTACATCTCCATCTTGTACTACATATTCTTTACCTTCAACCCGAAGCCAGCCTTTGTCCCGAGCAGCAGCATAACCGCCAGCTTCTAACAGTTTATCCCATTGAATACATTCAGCACGAATGAATCCATGTTCAAAGTCGGTATGAATAACTCCTGCAGCCTGTGGTGCTTTAGTTCCAGCAGGACAAGTCCAGGCTTTGCTTTCTTTTGGCCCAGCAGTGATGAAAGTAATAAGTCCCAAAGTTTTGTAAGCTGCAGTAATGATTCGGTCTAAACCGCTTTCGTTTAAGCCTAAATCTTTTAAGTATTCTGCTCGGTCAGTATCTTCTAGTTCTGCTAATTCTGTTTCCAATTTCGCATCTACTACTACCACATCTCCAAACCCTGAAGAGAAATCTGCAGAATTTATGGCAGTTCCTGCATCTGTTTCATATTGCTTGGAAGCAATATTGTAGGTGGCGTTGATAGCCAACAAAAATGGTTTAGTAGTGAGAAGTTGAATATCTTTGCTAGCTCCTTTTTCTTCTTCGGTTAAACTGACAGTGTTAGCCATTTGTCCGTTTTCTACTGCAGTACGGTATTTTTCTAACACTTGCTTCTTAATGGTCATTTCTCGGTCACCAGACTTTGCAGATCGAGTAACTGTTTCTAGACGTTTTTCAATATTTTGTAAATCTGCTAATTGTAATTCAATAGCGATGGTTTCAATGTCTCGTTTGGCATCTACTGAGCCTTGCACATGAATAATGTCTTTATCATGAAATAGGCGAGACACTTCTAAAATTGCATCAACCTCACGAATATGTGACAAGAACTGGTTGCCTAACCCTTCACCTTTGTGAGCACCAGAAACCAGCCCAGCTATATCTACAAATTCAATAGTGGTGGGTACAATTTTTTCGCTTTTCTCTTGGGCAGACAGCTTAGCCAAGCGGTCGTCTGGGACTGCTACTACTCCGACATTAGGGTCTATAGTAGCAAAAGGGTAGTTAGCTGCTTCTACTTTACTTTTAGTAATGGCGTTAAACAAGGTGGATTTACCAACATTGGGCAAACCAACGATTCCAATTTTAAATGACATAGCTCTTATTTTAATTGGTTTGGCAAACTATTGCAATATGTACAAATTTGTGGTAGAATTTGCGGGTTGTAGCAACGGCTATGACATAACCAAAACAAAAACAAATTTAAATTAGAGTGAGGAATATATTGATGGCAATTTTTGCACGTCCAAGTGTTAGAGGCAATAGAGAGGCTAAAAAGCCTCATGGCAATTCAAAAGAAGTAAGATGGGTATCCAATTTACCGGAACCAAGTCAAGAGTTTTTGTTCACAAATTTCCACGGTCGTTATGATCGGTTAACCGTGGAAGCGGTTGTAAACGAAATCAATTTGGGCAAAAACTTTTTGACTGCTAAGCCCGGAAAAAAAGGCAAAATCACCGTTCGGCATAGCGGCAGCGGTATGGAGCCTTGCACATTTTCAAGTCCGCAGAATTTCGCGGACGTGCTAACAAAGCTTAATGCTCAATTGTGATGTGAGCAAAACTTTGCCCCCGCCCCCAAAAAAACGCTCAGAATCATGTATTATCTGGGCGTTTTTTTCATTATCTGGTAAAAATGTTAAAATTGTATATATGACAAATATAGACCAATCCATATTCAAAGCTTACGATGTTAGAGGTATTTACCCCACTCAACTCAATGAAGAAGTGGCTTACTTAGTAGCTAAGGCTTGTGCCAGGTTGTTGCAGAGTGAAAATCCTGGCAAACAATTAACTATTGCTGTTGGCGCAGATATGCGTACTTCCAGCCCATCTCTCAAAAAAGAAATTATCAAAGGGTTAACGGAAAGCGGAGTGAATGTAGTAGATATAGGATTGGTTTCTAGCACCACTTACTATTTTGCTGTGGGACATTATGGTTACGATGGGGGAATTCAAATCACTGCCTCCCATAATGCCAAAGAGTATAATGGTTTAAAAATTGTACGCCGCGGCGGCATAGCCATGGGAGGAAAAACTGGTATTTATGAAATAGCACGCATGGTTTCCGAAGAAACCTTTGAACCTGCTGCACAGCCAGGCACAGTGACCGTTCAAGAAGGTGTCACTGAACAAGCTATTGAAGAGTATTTAAAGTTTGCTGGCAAGGTAAACATAAAACCTTTCAATATTGTTATAGACCCAGCCAATGCCATGGGAATTTTGGACTATGAAGCTTTGTTTCAAAAGATCCCTGGCAATTTAATTAAAATGAATTTTGAGTTAGATGGTACTTTTCCAGCTCATGAAGCAGACCCACTCAAAGACGCAAACACTAAGGATTTACGGGAACGTGTAGTGGCAGAAGGCGCAGACTTTGGTCTAGCTTCAGATGGTGATTCAGACAGACTTTTCATTGTAGATGATACCGGCCAGACCATTCCTTCCCCAATTTTATACACTATCTTGGCAGAAATTGAATTAGAACAATACCCAACAGAGACTTATGCTTACGAAATTCGTATGGGTCGATTAGTAGAAACTGAATTTGAAAATAAGCCAGCCAAATTAGTTCAAACAGCTGTAGGACACTCCATTATTAAACAATCCATGATAGAAAATAATGCTGTATTCGGTGGAGAAATAAGTGGGCATTACTTTTTCCGTATGCCTTTTGGGACTTTTGAAGCCCCGGCATTGTTGGTAATTAAACTATTAGACTTCTTGTCTAAACAAGATTTAAAGCTTTCCGAAATTGTAAATAAGTATCGCAGATTTGTGTCTTCTGGCGAGATAAACACCCGCATGGATAACAGAGAAGAGATTGAGCAAAAAATAAAGCTCATTAAACAGAAGTATGCGGATGGTAAGCAGATTTTCTTAGATGGAATAAAAGTAGACTACCCAGATTATTGGTTTAGTATTCGTGCCTCCAACACTGAGCCACTGTTACGCCTCATTGTAGAGTCTTCAAGCAAAGACATTATGGAAGCAAAGAGAGATGAAGTGCTTGCACTCATAAACAGCTAGCTAGATATAAAAAAACTGGGCTAAACTAAGCCCAGTTTTTGTTTTACTTCAGTTAAAGTTTTTCCAGCAGTAATGCGCGCTTTTTTTGCTCCTTCTGCCAAGATTTCTTGTAGTTCTTTTGGTTTGGCCATGAGAGCTTTTTTGTTTTCTCTGAACTCTGCGAAGTGTTCGGCCATGTGCTGAGCCAGCCCCATTTTTAATTCGCTGTATTTAATAGATCCGTCTTTGGCAGCTGCTTTGTATTGTTTAACTTCTTCTGCTGGACCAAAAAATTCTAACAGTTGAATTAGGTTGTCTACTCCAGGTGAGCTACCTCCATCGCTGGCAGTCACAGCTTTTTTTAGCTTGCGTTGCAACTCTTCTGGTTCGTCGGAAATCATTAAAGCCTCGTCTCCAGTTTTGCTCATTTTGCGTTCTGGGTGGCTTAAGCTTTTTATACGCAAAGGATTGCGTTGGTAGGTTTTTGGTTCAGGGAAAGTTTGTCCGAATCTATTGTTAAATTTGCGGGCAATAACGCGAGTAAGTTCTACATGTTGAACTTGGTCTTCTCCTACAGGCACCCCAGTAGGTTTGTATAGTAAAATATCTGCTGCCATAAGGCTAGGGTAGGTAAGTAGCCCAGCATTGATATTTTCTCTGTGTTGAACAGATTTATCTTTGAATTGGGTCATTCTTTCTAGTTCACCAAGCGGAGTAATACAGTTAAAAATCCAGGCGAGTTCGCTATGTTCTGGAACATGACTTTGTAAAAACAAAGTAGATTTATTTGGGTCAACTCCAGCGGCTAAATATTCTGCAGCCACTTCAAGCGTAGTGTTTCGTAATTCAGTTGGCTCAAAAGGGGTGGTTAGGGCGTGAAGATCTACCAAAAAATAGTAGCAATCATATTGCCCTGTATTTTGTAGTTCCACGAATTGTTTTAGCGCTCCTAAATAGTTTCCTATATGGAGTTTACTGGTGGGACGAATCCCAGAGGTAATAGCTTCTTTTGACATAAACACAGTATAGCAAAATAATGGCAGGTAGAGAATGCAAAGGCTTTTCCATTGTGGTATAATATAGTCAAAGATAAGCCATATTTATCAATTTACAATTAACACAAGGAGTAAATATGCAAGGGTTCGTAGATTTTATTCGTGAACAGGGTGTAGTCGGCTTAGCCGTAGGGTTCATTTTAGGGGGCGCTGTTTCTAAAGTTGTTTCTGCTTTGGTCACAGATATTATCAATCCTATTTTAGGTTTAGTGTTAGGTTCTGCTGAAGGACTAACCAGCGCTACTTTGAAATTAGGTTCTGCTGAAATTCTATATGGCGACTTAATCTCTGTAGTAATAGACTTCGTAGTAATTGCCTTAGTGGTATACTTTGGTGTAAAAATGCTTGGCTTAGACAAATTAGACAAGCCAAAAGCTTAAGTTTTGTTTTAAAAAGCGCAGCCTGTGCTGCGCTTTTTTGTTATTCAAATAGTGATATAATAGTTATATAAATTAACAGTACATTTATGGACAATATAAGAGGTAACAAAAATGTTCGCATAGCAGTTATAGCAGTGCTTTTGGTAGTTGCTATAGTTTTGTATTTTATTATTTAAGTTAACTATATGGAATTTTTGAAAAAGATTTTTGGCCGTGCCACAGACTATAGCGGCTCAAAACAGCGCAAAGTAGGCAAAGGCATTCTAGCTGTCGTTATTGTAATACTGCTAGGAGCATTAGGCTTAGAATTTAGTAGTAATGATTTTGATTTAGGATCCATTCTTTCTGGTAACTCTGTATCTGAGTCCAAGGTAGAGCGCGATGCAGATGGTAATTTGATGCGTACTGAAGATGGCGGCTTTCTCACTAGAATACTTAGAGATAAACAGGGGAATGAAGTTCCAGAAGGAACACCTGGGGCAAAATATACAGACGAATATAATTGTGAAGATTTTGGCTCCCAACCAGAAGCTCAAACTTTCTTTACCAAAGCTGGTGGGGTTAGCAAAGATACTAACCGCTTAGATGGGGATAAAGATGCAGAAGCTTGTGAATCTCTTCCCAAAGGACAATAAATAAAAGTTCCAAAGCCTTCCATAGCACATAGAAAAACCCGCTCTACAATAGAGCGGGTTTTAAATTTAGATAAGTGTATTTATTGGAACTTAATCGTTAAACCTCAATCACCACAGGAAGGATCATAGGGCGACGTTCAGTTTTTTGGAATAAGTATTCACCAACTTCATCGCGAATGGCTTGGCGGAGGTAAGCCCAGGCAGGTTCGCCAGTAGCTTTGCCGCTTTGGCCTTCAGCTAACTTGCGTACTTCATGTTTCACTTCGCGAATGAGTTCATCATTATTTTTCATGAAGATGAAACCACGAGACAAAATGTCTGGTTGGCCAATAAGCTTACCAGTGTGCCTGTCCAAAGTCATAATAATGACGAACATACCATCTTGAGCCATGACTTGGCGGTCGCGAATTACAACTTCGCCAACATCACCAACACCTAAGCCGTCCACGAACACATATCCACCAGGGAGTTTAGCCCCAACTTTGGCTTCCCCACGGGCATCTATTTCCAATGGCAAGTTATTTTCCATGACAAAAATATTTTCTTCTTTCATGCCAACGCTTTGAGCCAATTTTTTATGAGCTACCAGCATGTGGTGTTCGCCATGAATAGGGATGAAGTACTTAGGTTTAGTTAAACCAATCATGAGTTTCAACTCTTCTTGACGAGCATGTCCAGAAGTGTGAATATCATAAATTTTGTTGTAAATAACATCTGCACCCATGCGAGTTAAGTTGTCTAACACAGCCACAATAGAGCGTTCGTTACCAGGGATTTGGGAAGCAGATACTACTACAGTATCACCCTTATTGATTTTTACAATTTTATGTTCTCCACGGCTCATGCGAGCCAAAGCAGAAAATTCTTCACCTTGTGCACCAGTAGTTAAAATAACAATCTGGTTGTCTGGGTATTTTTTAGCTTGCTCCGACTTAATAATAAGTTTTGGAGCAATCTTTAAATAACCCAAAGATAAAGCAATTTCTACATTTTGGACCATAGAACGTCCAGTAACAATAACTTTGCGGTTATATTTTGCAGAGATATCGAACACCTGCTGCATGCGGGGAATTAGAGAAGAGAAAGACGAGAAAATAATTCTAGCTTTTGCATCTTGGAAGATACGGTCAATGCTAACCCCAATTTCTCGTTCTGAAGGACAGTAGCCTGGGTTAATAGCACTAGTAGAGTCGCTAAGCAAAGCAATAACTCCTTCGCCGCCAAAGCGAGCAAGTTTAGCGAATTCCATTGGTTCTTCACCAACAGGGGTATGGTCAATTTTCCAGTCACCTGTGTGAATAATTTGACCAGCAGGGGTGGTAATAGACAACCCTACAGAGTCAGCAATGTTGTGATTTACTCCAAAGAAGCGAACTTTAAAGTTACCCAATGGAATAGTGTCATCTTTACCAACAGAATTTATTTGAATTCTGTTAAGCAAGTTGAATTCTTCCAATCTTTTCTTAATGAACCCAGCAGACAAAGGCAAGGTGTAAATTGGTGGGTTACCAATCTTAGGCATGATGTAGGGGATAGCACCAGTGTGGTCTAAGTGACCATGGGTAATGAAAACTCCGCGGATGCGTGACTTATTTTCTTCCAACCATTGTGTGTCTGGAATAATATAGTCAATTCCAGGAGTAGTTTCATCTGGGAAAGCAAATCCCATGTCCACTACAATAATGTCATTGCCGTATTCAAATACGGTCATGTTAGCACCAACTTCTTCTACTCCACCAATTGGAATAATGCGGAGTCGGTCGCGAACAATAGTGTGTTCGCTAGTTGTATCAGCAGCAGAGGCTGCTGTGCCTAGTTCGACGCCACGGTGTGGCATGGTTGATGTCGCTTGCGGTGCAACTTTTCCAGCTGCTCCTGTGCGACCCATAGACGGTGTCCGCCTAATGGCAGGCCGTCTAGAGTTTCCAGCAGGTCTGCTACTAGGTGCACCAGATCTGCTGTGTGGTTTTTGAATCATAGATTCCTTTGTAGAACTGTTCTGTTTTGAGCGCTGATACAATTTGTACTTCCGGAACACTCCTCAAATGAAAGAGGGTAGGGCTCACCAACAAATACAGTTCAATATTACTTTTTATCTCAAAAATTGTTTTGCTAGATTCAAGTGGCTTCCGGGGCCGCCTTGGCTTTGCAATTAACAAATAACAGGTAATTATTGGACTTTTTGCCAATATTTAGCTTTTATCTACTAACTGCTTTTTAAGATACGCTATACATTAATTATATCATAACTTAGTAAGGTTGTCAATGTTAATTTTGGTGGGCATGGAGGGAGTTGAACCCTCATGAGAGTAATCTCACACGCACCTGAAGCGTGCGCGTATGCCAGTTCCGCCACATGCCCACAATTAGAACTTGGTTAGTATAGCCCAACTGTTGGCCTATTTCAACACTCTCCGCTCTTGGCGATACCAATTTTGCAGGTCGTAGAAGCGGTAGGCTGGGTCAAACAGGGAATTTAGGCTAACACCCTTCATA
>CAZQWV010000014.1:0-11084 GCA_964597185.1 uncultured Candidatus Saccharibacteria bacterium | reverse complement strand
ATAAAAAAATAAATTCGACGAACAATAAAACCGCTTGATAGCGGTTTTATTTTTTAACATTTATTTTGGTTAATCTTCGTCACTGTTTCTACGGGCTCTTTGGAGGAAAAAACCGCCGCCAGTGTTGGTTGGTTGTTTGCTCAATGATGGGGTAGACTTGCGTGGTTTGCGATTGTTTTTACCAAATTTTGAGTTTTTACCACCAGTTGGCTTATTCCCCATACGGCTTCTGCCAGCAGGCTTGCCATCATTTGACCTGTTGCTAGAATATCTATCAGTTTTATAGCTTGGTTTAGCTCCTCGTTGAAAGCGCTTTGTTCCGTCGAATTGTTTTGGTTCTTCTTCAGTTTTTCTGCGACCATAACTATTATTACGTCTTTCAAACTGTGTAGAGCTGCTAGTTCGTCTCTCGTACTTAGGGGCGCTAACAGTTGGTTTGCTAGGGGATTGCGTGACAGGAGATTTACTAGAATATTTGGTTTGGGATACTGGTAATGTAGTACGGATAAGCTTTTCTATATTTCTTACATCGTAACGTTGGTCTGGAGTAGCGAATGAGATGGCATGCCCAGCAAGTCCTGCTCTCCCAGTTCTACCAATACGATGAACATAATCCGCAGCATTATCTGGTAGGTCGTAGTTAATAACCAATTGAATACCTGTAACATCAATACCTCTGGCAGCTATGTCAGTTGCTACCAATACTCGGTAACGACCAAGTTTAAATCCATCTAAAGCTTCTAATCTTTGGTTAAGTGTACGGTTAGAGTGAATTTCGGTGGCTGTGTAACCCATATCTCGAATTAATTTGGCTAATTTTTTAGCTCCAAATTTAGTTCTAGAGAACACCAGTACGCTGCCATTGAATTTTGCAATAGTATCTTTAAGCAGTCCAGGCTTTGCTTGTCGGTCAACAAAAAATAGTTCTTGAGTAACTGTTTTGACAGCTGTACCAGCAGGAGCAACCTCAACACGCATAGGCCCTGACATGTAAGAATTTGCAATATCTAAGATTTCGTCTGGCATGGTTGCAGAAAATAACAAAGTTTGTCTGCCGCTAGGAACCTTTTCTAAAATCTTTTTTATTTGTGGAGCAAACCCCATGTCTAACATGCGGTCAGCCTCATCTAACACCAAAATTCCAACTTTAGACAAATCTACAATTTTGCTATCTATATGGTCAATAAGCCTACCTGGAGTAGCAATAATAATGTGTGGGTTGGTACGCAGCTGTCTAATTTGCTTACCAGATGATTCACCGCCAATTAAGATAGCGGTTTTTAGACCAAGGGATTCACCAACTTTTTTGAGTGTGGTGTTAACTTGTAGTGCCAATTCTCTGGTAGGCAAAACAATAAGTCCACGCATTTGTCCGCGGCTTTGAGCTAGTCTTTGGATCATTGGGATACCAAAAGCTAGGGTTTTACCTGTACCTGTTTGAGCAATCCCCATAACGTCACGTCCTTCAATAGCTACCGGGATAGATTGAAACTGAATTGGGGTAGGAGTTACAAATTTTTGCTTAGTTAGAATTTCCAGTAATTTAGGGGCAATTCCCAAATCAGCAAAACTGGTTTCTGTAGTTGTATTTACAACTTTTTTAATATGAGGCTCATTGTGTGCCCCTGGCTTAACATTCATAAAATACTTTCTGTTATTTCAAGATAAATTAAAATTAACGTTTAATCGATTAATGTAGCGTTTAATTGTACCATAAATTGAGTATTTTGTAAAGGATTTGCATCTCTGTGTTTAAGATCCAGAGATAGAAACTAATTCTAATTTTGCATTTGGTCCAAACCAAGATACTGCTTTGCTAGAAAGCTCAGGAGTGATTTTGGTGGCAAAGAGCTGTACTGTCCCATTTTTGCTTAGAGCTTGTTCTACATCGACATGCTTTTGCAAATATTCTTCTAGCTTTTGAGGAATAAATTCTCCTTGAGAAATTATTTTCGTATCCTGGGGCAACTGTTCAGCTAATTTTTGCTTCAATATGCCATAGTGTGTACAGCCCAAAATAAGAGTTTGAATATTTTTTTCTAGTAAATACTCTATATATACCATGGCTTGTTCGCTGGCCTGGTCTAAGTGCCCTTGTTCAATAAGGGGTACTAATTCTGGGGCAGCAACTTGCCATACTTGGCTGTTGGGGTATAGCTTTGCTATTTCTTTTGAATAGACTTGAGAGTTAACTGTTGCTTGAGTGGCCAGAACCCCAATTCGTTCTGAACTTGAACTTAATATGGTTTCAACAGTAGGAATAACCATACCTAGAACTTTTTGATTTGGATTACCCAAAACTGGTATAAAGCATTGTTGAATTTTTCTGAGAGCTTGAGCGGAGGAAGTATTACATGCAACTACGATAGGGTTGCATTGTTGAGTTTTCAACCAGCCCACAGCTTGTTCGGTAAATAAATAAATTGCTTCTGGGTTTTTGTCGCCATAAGGAACTCTGGCGGTGTCTCCTAAATACACATAATCGTATTGTGGCATGGTTTGTACAATATCTTTTAACAGCAACAAACCACCTAAACCTGAATCAAAAATTCCTATTTTCATATTGTTAATTATACACTAACTTGATTTAAATATATTATGTGCCATAATATAGATGATAAACATTACTTAAAAATTATATGGCAAGCAAAAAAAAGTCCCAAGCTCGAGCCGATCAAGTCGAAGAATTTGCTTTTAAAGTTATTGAGTCAATAGGTTCTCCTTTTTCTATCATTGCTCATACAGTTTTTTTTGCTGCCATTTTTGGCTTACGTTTTTTAGGATTTACTACAGATAGTATTTTGCTTATTTTAACCACAGCTGTGTCTTTGGAAGCCATTTACTTATCTATTTTTATTCAGATGACTGTGAACCGCAACACCAAAAGCTTGAAAGAAGTTGAGGAAGACATTGATGAAATTCAAGAAGATGTTGAAGGGATGGAAAAAGACATTGATGAAATTCAAGAAGATATTGATGAAATTCAAGAGGAAGATGAACAGGAAGAAATGGAAGATAAGCGCACCAAAGAAGCTCTCTCAAAAATAGAAACCGGTCTCCAACAATTATTAGCCGATTTTGAAAGAATAAAGAAACAAAGACAAGACAATAAAAAATAATCATATACACAATAAACTCCTTTATATATTTTGAGTAACGTCAGGGCTTTAACTGCTAGTTACAAAAAATATATAAAGGAGTTTTTATTATATGTGAGGTTATAATTTATTTATATGCCTTGCGTTTCTCTGCTAGCTATCTGTTGGCGCCACATGGCGTAATACAAACCTTTGTCGTTGAGCAGCTGGTCGTGGTTGCCTTGCTCTGCAATTTTCCCTTTTTCCAAAACTATAATGCTCTGCGCATGCATAATGGTAGACAGTCTATGTGCCACTAAAATTGTAATTAGTTGAGGGTTACTTTTTTCAATTGACTTAATTGTGGTAGTTATTTCTTCTTCAGTTAAAGAATCTAAAGAAGATGTTGCTTCATCAAAGATAATCAGATCTGGTTGGCGCAACAAAGCACGGGCAATGGCCAATCTTTGTTTTTCTCCGCCGGAAAGTTTTAAGCCACCCTCACCAATACGAGTATTTAAACCTTCTGCGCCACGTTGAATAAGGTTTATTGCTGCAGCTGCACGCAAAGCGTCCATGCATTGTTCATCTGTTGCTTCTGGAAAAGCAAACAACAAATTTTCTCGAATGGTTCCAGCGAACAATTGAGTGTCTTGAGAAACTAATCCAATTTTTTTACGAAATTGTTCGAAATCAATATTAGTTGTACTAGTTTCGTTGATTTTAATTTCACCAGAAGTTGGTTGGTACAACCCGACTAAGAGCTTTATTAAAGTTGTTTTACCACTACCAGATGGTCCTACAAGCGCAACAGTTTGCCCAGGTTGAATAGATAAAGAAATGTTTGCCACAGCATCGGTATCTTTGCCGCTAGCATAACGAAATGTGACTTGGTCAAATTTAACCGATTGGATGTCTTTAACATGGTATGGGTTTGTAGGTTTCTGTTCTGGTTGCGTTTGTAAAATAGTATCAAGCCTATCGAGACTGGCACGAGCTTCTTGGTATTGTTGAGCTACAGTGCCTAAATCACCAAGCGGAGTGAAAATGGCAAAAGAGTAGAACAGCAAGCTAAAAAATTGTCCTAAGGTAATATCACCTTGAAAAATCAAGTACAGCATAAGGAATAGCAACCCAGACCGCAGGGCATTGATGAGAGTTCCTTGAATAAAACTTAAAGTACGAACTAATTTAACTTTTTTCAATTCCAGCTCAAGAATTTTTTCATTGGTTTGGTTGAGTCTACCAATTTCTTGACTTTCTAACCCTAAACTTTTTACCAATTCAACATTGCGTAAGGTTTCTGTGGTTGAACCCGCTAAGTCCGCAGCTTCTTTAATAATGTTTTGCTGGGCGAACTTAATTCTTCGGCTAATAATAAAAGTCACAAACCCTAAAGTAGGAATAATAGAAAAATAAACTAAACCAATAATCCAATTAACATAAAAGGCATAGACTAACACAAAAGCTATTCCAACTAAAGACAAAAATATTACATTGATACTACTGGCAATGAGTGCTTGTGCATCAGTTTTTGCTTTTTGTAGTTTCTGTAAAAATTCTCCAGACCTTTGGTCTTCAAATACTTGATAGGGTAGAGAAAAAGAATGAGACACACTGTCCGCATACATTTTAGTACCAACTTTTTGGTTGATAACATTTACGTAGTAGTCCTGTAAGTTTTTAGCAATGCGAGAAAACAAATTAACTAATACTGAGCCAAGCAACAGCCAGGCAACCCCTTCCACAAACTCAGCTTTGGTAAGCTGGTCAAAGCGAGCAGCATAATTGTCTATGAGCCTTCGAAAAATAAGAGGATCAAGCAAAGAAAATAGTTGGTTAGCAGCAGCCAAAACTACCGTAAGAGCTAATAGAGATTTGTAATTTTTTAAATAGGAAAGTAATAATTTCATAAAAGAAAATTAAGGTTTAGAAACAATAATGGCTAATTTAATATTGTCATTGACAGTGTGCATGTCATGGTCCCAGTCAGCAGACGCAGTTTTTAAAGTAGAGTAGCTATACTTATATGATTGCCCTCGTTTAGTTCCCGGGTCATTGGTAATAATAGAGTTGGCATCATACCCAACCAGTACTAACATGTGATGGATGGGTCCTGGCTGCTTGAAGTTAGGGTTAAATAACTTTCTGCCATTTGCCGATACTATGACGAGGTTTCCTGAGGCGAGCTGGTACTTAATCTGTTCTAGGGTAGGAAAAGGCACAACTTCTGTTTTTAAATTATAGACTTGTTCAATCATATGAGCAGTTTCTTGGCTAGTAGCATCTAGGTAGTAACCAAGGTTATCTGTTTGCCATGCTGTGAGTTTGTCTATTTCTTGTTCAACATAAGCTGACTCCAGCAATTTCTCAGTATTACCAGCAAAATAGGTATGCGCCATTATGGCACTGGCTTCTTCGCATGCTTCATTGTGCAGTTCATCCCAATTGGCGCTTGGAGCTTGCGGTGTGAAAGGCACAGGTAACAATAACTCGTTTGGCGTTGCCTTATCTATATTCTCATTGTCACCAGTATCTTCGCCATTCTCAGTGCTAGTATTTCCAGAAGAATTCATTGTAGTATTTAAGTTTTCAGCAGCGCTAGGAGAATTTCCAGCAGAATCATTTGTACCAAGGTTAAAGAAATGTTGGAAGTTTAAAACAGGGGAGTTTGTAAAAACAAAAGCCAAAGCAAAAGCTAGGGCAATAAAACCAGCTACCAGTCCTAACAAACCTATTAACCACAAAGTAAAGCTGTGTTGCTTGGTCGGTTTAGAATTTTTAGGCAACACCATGGTATTATATTATTTCTTTTTTCTCTACTAAAACATATTCTCCAGCAGGAATGTTAGGGAGTTTGAGTTTATTTACTCGAATTCTTTTTAAATTAGTTACTGTTAAACCCACTGCTGTAAACATGCGGCGAACTTGTCTTTTCTTCCCTTCGTGTATGGTAATTTTCACTTTGCCGTTTCTTACCACTAACTTAGCTGGGTAAGTTCTGCCTGTAGGAATACGCACTCCATTACGCAATTGGTCGAGTTGAGTATCGTCTGGCATCATATTCAAACTAACTTCATATTCTTTGTCATGTTCATATTTAGGGTGAGACAGTTGTTGAGTCAATTCACCATCATTAGTCATGAGTAGTAATCCTTCAGTGTCGTAGTCTAATCTGCCAACATTCCACACTTTACTGCGCAGTTCTTCTGGTAACAAACTAAACACAGTTTTACGGCCTTGTGGATCGCGCTTACTTACTACATAACCTTTGGGTTTGTTTAGAGCCAAATATATTTTAGTACTACTATTTTCAATAACTTTGCCGTAAACTTTAATTTCATCTTTATCTGGATCTACCTTGTCTCCCAATTTTGCTTTTTTGCCATTGACCATGACTTGCCCAGATACAATAAAGGACTCAGCTTTTCTTCTAGAAGCCACACCTTGCTCACTTAAATATTTTTGTATTCTTACTTCAGGCATTGTCTATATATTGTAAGGTTTTTCTTGTATTTATGCTAATGCGGCAGGGGATCTAAGATGTTTTACCAGTTTAAATTTTGAAAAACAGGAATTTTACATAAGTATTGACAAAATATTAAATTTATGTTATAATATATATAACATAAAACCTCCGTCAAAGCGGAGGTTTTTTATTGTTCAGCTAAGATATGGTAGAGCAAAGCTTTACGGATTTGCAAACCATATCCTGTTTGCTTGAAATAAATGGCGCGGTGATCTGTATCTATGACTGCTGGTATTTCGTTTATTCTGGGAAGAGGATGCATAATTATGGACTGTTGTTTCATTTCAGAAACCAGTTCGCGGGTTAAAATAATTTTGTCTTTGACTGCATTGAATACAGCTTCATCTTCAAACCGTTCCTTTTGAACTCTGGTTTGGTAAAGCACATCTACATCTTTGATGACTTGGCTTAAATCTTCTAGCTGTTCAAAATTGCAGTTTTGTTGTTTCAAAAAAGTTTTCAGAGTTTCAGAGAGCTGTAATTCTTCTGGAGAAACCAATTTAAAGTTCACTCCTTCGTATTTGGCTAAAATATAAATTAAGGAATGAGCTGCTCGACCAAATTTCAAATCTCCTACAATAGCTACAGTGTAGTTGTCCATGCGACCAAGCTCAGACTTAATAGTATATAAATCTAGCATGGATTGAGTTGGGTGTTCATCGCTACCATCTCCAGCATTGATTAATGGCACGGTGGAAACAGCAGCTGCTCTACTGGCAGCTCCATCTTCATAGTGACGCAACACAATAACATCAACATAGTTGTTTAATACTTTCATGGTGTCTTCCAAAGTTTCTCCTTTGAATACGGAAGAGGTTTCTCTCATGTTGTCGCCAGTAACTATGTGTCCACCCAAGCGAAGCATGGCTGTTTCAAAAGAAAACCGAGTACGAGTACTCGGTTCATAAAACAAACTGGCCATAATTTTACCGTTGAGCGGTAAATTGAGTTGGTCTGCCTTTCCAGCAATATCAAAAATATGAGCAATGAATTCTGGGTTGAAATCTTTGGTGGAAAGGATGTGTTTCATATAAATTAACTATATTATAGGCTTCATAGATTTTTTGTCCAGTTCAATTTTCCACATATAAATGTTATAGTGTAATTGCTATATAAACCCATGACTAACCAACCCTTTTACGATCCTACAAAGTCTTACCAGGAGAATTTTGACCAAGGCCCATTTGGTGATTTTGCTACTGCCAGAGTGTATGGCAATGAGGGTCAGCCAGTTCATGAATTTTTAGAACAATCTGTATATGCTCCATTTGGAATTGCTGCTGGGCCTTTGCTCAACAGCAAATTTGTTATTGCAGCACTAGACATGGGGTTCGATATTCCAGTATATAAAACTGTGCGTAGCGGTGTTTACCCTTGTCATCCTTGGCCAAATGTTTTACCGGTAGATGTAACCGGGGATCTAGAACCAGATATGAAGGAATTGGTAGCAACTAGCAACTATGAAGAACCATTATCCATTACTAACTCTTTTGGGGTTCCATCATTTGATCCAGATTTTTGGCAAGAAGATATGGCAAAAGCAGTTCGCCATGCCAAAGTTGGGCAAGTTGTTGTAGGAAGTTTTCAAGGCACCAATGCAGGAGATGGTAATGTAGAAAAATATATTGCAGATTTTGTGACAACTGCCAAACTGGTAAAACAAACAGGGATCAAAGTTGCTGAAGTAAATTTAAGTTGTCCCAATGAAGGCACAGCTCATTTGCTCTGCTATGATATAGAGAGAACTAAACAAATTGTGGAAGCTATAAAAAATGAGATAGGGAACATGCCTTTGGTTATTAAAGTCGCATATTTTAAATCTAACGATGAGCTTGCTAAATTGGTAGATAGCGTTGGTGGTATGGTGCAAGGCATAGCAGCCATAAATACAATTGCTGCAAAAATTGTAACCGCAACAGGACAGCAAGCTTTGCCAGGAGAAGGGCGTTTGGTTTCTGGAGTATGTGGCAGCAGCATTAAGTGGGCTGGATTGGATCAAGTTAAAAGATTGGCAGAACTACGGGAGCAGAAAAATATGCAATTTAAAATAATTGGTGTTGGCGGTGTGGCTAATTCATTGGATTATGCTGCATACAGAGACCGGGGCGCAGATGCAGTGATGTCTGCTACTGGCGCCATGTGGAATCCCTATTTAGCTCAAGAAATTAAAGAAAACAATTTTTAATTATGTATCAATCCAATACTGAAGTTCTTACTATTTTAGAAGACACCGGCGCTGTGGTGAACAATAGTCATTTTGTGTATGTGTCAGGTAAGCATGCAAAGTCGTATGTGAATAAAGATTTTGTTTACCCTCACACCAAATATATTTCCAGGATTGCAGAAATTATTGCTGAAAAATTTAAAGACTCTGGGGCAGAAGTTGTGGCTGGGCCATCTATGGGTGGCATTATTATGTCGCAGTGGACAGCTCACCATTTAAGTCAGCTCACTGGCAGGGAAGTACTGAGTGTTTACACAGAAAAACAGCCAGATAAAGGCCAAGCGTTTACCAGAGGTTATGACAAATATGTAGCAGGCAAAAAAGTATTAGTAGTGGAAGATATTGTGACAACTGGAGGCTCTGTAAAAAAGGTGGTAGAAACTGTGAAAGCTGCTGGAGGCGAAGTTGTGGCAGCCTGCTCTATGGTGAATAAAGATCCAGAACATATTAATCCAGAGTTTATGGGCGTACCATTTGAATATTTAACAGTGGTAGATATGGATGTGTGGGAAGAAGCAGATTGCCCTTTGTGCCAAGAAGGAGTGCCAATAAATACTCAACTTGGCCATGGCAAACAATATTTAGCCAATAAGCAGCAGTAGTTATGAACATTCTAGACAAATACAATTCACGAGTAGATGAAATCAATTCTTTGGTTTGTGTTGGTCTTGATTCTGAATTTGAAAAATTGCCAGAAGCTTACCGGGGTTTAGAATTTCCTCAATTTGAATTTAATAAATATATTGTAGAGCAGACCGCCCAATTCACATCTTCATACAAAATAAATATAGCTTTTTATGAAGCTCGTGGTGAGCAAGGTTTGCATGAACTGAAACTTACTGTAGATTGGCTATGTAGCAATTACCCGGATATAGTTACAATTTGCGATGCCAAACGGGCAGATATTGGCAATACGAATAAAGGTTATGTTGCAGAAATTTTTGACCGGTTAGCATTTGATGCTGTGACCCTGCATCCATACTTAGGCAAAGAAGCTTTGGCTCCATTTTTAGACCGGTCCGATAAAGCTTCTATTATTTTATGTCGTACTTCCAACCCTGGAGCAGGAGAATTACAAGATTTAGAAATAGCAGGTAAACCTTTATGGCAAATAGTGGCTGAAAAAGTTTCTGAAACTTGGAATGAAAACAATAACTGTATGTTGGTTGTGGGTGCAACTTACCCTCAAGAAATGCAAACCATACGCCAGGTAGCACCAGAGCTAACTTTCTTAGTTCCGGGAGTTGGTGCTCAAGGTGGCAGTGTTGAAGAGGTGGTTAGTGCTGGTCTAGACAATACAGGTCGCGGTCTCATGATTCATTCTGCGCGCGGCATTATTTTCAATAGCAATCCTGACCAAGCAGCCAGACAATTGCGTGATGAAATAAATATTTGCAGACAAAAAATATTAGACTAATATAATTTATTCTTATGAGAATTGAAGGACGAATCGTAAATTTTGACAAACAGTTTGAAGGCGCTATTGAAATAGATGAGCAAACAGGATTTATTACTGCAGTTGGTCTAGCAGAAGGCAGGAGCGACATAGACACATCTGGTTGTCTAATTTTTCCTGGGTTTGGAGATTTGCATGTGCATGCTAGAGAAGATGTTTCTGGCAGCCAAAACTACAAAGAAGATTTTGAAACCATGTCTCAGGCAGCAATTGCTGGCGGGGTGGTGCAAGTTGCAGAAATGCCCAATAATCCAGTGGCTCCGGTAGACAATGAAAAATATGCTGCGAAACAGCAATTAACAAAACAATCTTTAGTAGATGTAACTTTATACGCTGGTATTGGTCCAAACACCCAACCACTTTCTCAAAAAGTTCCTTACAAAGCTTTTATGGGACCTTCAGTTGGAGATTTATTTTTTTCTTCACAAAGCCAGCTGGAAGAAGTTATTGCTCGCTACGAAGGACAAAACATAAGTTTCCATTGCGAAGACCCAGAAATTTTAGAGAGTCATAAAACTGCTAGTAACCACGAAGCACAACGTCCTGCAGAAGCAGAAACCACTGCTATAGATTTTGCCCTGCATCTCATTGAAAAATACCACCTTACTGGGAAGATTTGTCATTATTCTGTAAAAGATGGGTTACCTAAAATTCAAGCTGCAAAAAAAAGAGGTGTTCCAGTTACAGTTGAAGTCACTCCGCATCATTTATTTTTTGATACCAGCCATATAACAGAACAGAACCATAAGTGGTTGCAAATGAACCCGCCGTTGCGAACCCCCGAAGATAGACTGACTC
>CAZQWV010000013.1:0-11168 GCA_964597185.1 uncultured Candidatus Saccharibacteria bacterium | reverse complement strand
AGCATAAGCACGTAACACTGACGGCAACAAAGATGGACGAACGCTGTAGTTTTGGTTACCAATTGCTAACTCTACCCGAGGAATATCTTTTTCAATATGATCCTTGGTAAAGCTATTATAGAGTTGGGTTTCTTCCAATACTGGAGTTTCTACTCGCAAAAAACCATATACCTGACCAATCTTATTTAAATTTTTCAATATCAAATTCCATGCAGGGTCATTTTGGGACACTACCTCTTTTGCTCCGGCAATACCTTGAGTTTTAGACGATGTTGTAGTTTTTTTCACTATATATATTCCTCTGTTCCGTAAATCAACGGCTAAAATTTATATGAAGGGTCGGAAATAAATCCAAAATTCTTAGGCGGGAAAACTCTCACTAATACTTTTCCTACTATATCTTCTTCTGGCAATATGCCCCATACTCTAGAATCACTAGACTGAGCTCTATTGTCACCTAAAACATAATACTCAGTAGAACCTAAACTCACCAATTTACTATCTCCAAATGTGGCATTGTTTTTAGACAAGTAAGGTTCATCTAAAACTTTCCCTTCTGGATGCTGCTCATTAAAAATGAACACCTGTCCATTGTCTATTCTCACTTTTTCATTTGGCAACCCAATAATGCGTTTTATAAAATATTCTTTGGTGTTCTGAGGGAATCGAAATACTATTACATCTCCGCGCTGTGGTTCTGTTAACCTGTATCCTAGTTTATTTACTACTAAGTATTGGTTGTCATGGTAAGTTGGATCCATGGAAGAACCAGATACTATGAATGGTTCGGCAATGAAAAACCGAAATACCAACATAGCAATAACAGCTACCACAATAACTTTGGCTAAGTCTGAGACAAATCCTGTAACTGAAGTTTTTTCTTCCGCCAGCAGCTCCTCTTCTTCATATTGTAATTGCTCTTTTTCAGATTCTAACTCTTTATTTTTGTTTTCGTCTGTCATGTTCGTTTTGATAAAAAATTAAATTAACTGGAAATAACATTCCCACTATAACATCGCTTATACTGAATTGGCAAGGTACTCATTTTTCCGCTATAATGCTGGGGTATTTGAATAAAAAGAATCATGAAACCTACTATTAATTCCTACTTAGATACTGGCAAAACTAACACTCCTCCGCCAGCCAGCAATACCAACCACGGATTTACCCTACCAAAAAAAACTCACCCTATTTTGAAGGGTGTTTTGATCTTAATTGGCGTACTCATTGTTGGTCTAGGCGCTTTTGTACTCATTAGAGCCACCAACTTAACCAACAAAATATTTGTGGGAGATAACAACTCTCTATTTGGCCAAGTAACTAACTTATTGGGCGGTGTAAAACTCCAAGGCGAAGACCAAGGCCAAATAAATATTTTACTGCTTGGCATAGGCGGCTCAGGTCATGACGGTCCATACTTAACTGACAGCATTATTGTGGCTCAAATAAGACCCAAAGATAAAAAAGTGGCTATGGTGTCTGTGCCGCGCGACTACTTAGTAAACTTAGGTACAGAGTTTGGCTGGCGTAAAGTAAATGCTGCCTTTGCCGAAAGCTACCAAAAAACCAAAGACTTCAACGAAGCAGGCAAAACTGCTCGGGAAGCTGTTGAGCAGATTTCTGGTTTAACCATCCCCTATTTCGCTGTTATAGATTTTAAAGGTTTTGAACAAGCTATAGATTTAGTAGATGGCATAGATGTAGATATTGAACGAACCTTTACCGATTACACCTATCCAGACAACAAGTTTGGCTACTTGCCAGCAGTTACATTTAAACAAGGCATGGAACACATGAACGGCAAAAGAGCTTTAATATTTGCTCGCAGTCGCCATGCTGCAGGCCCAGAAGGCACAGACTTTGCTCGCAGCCAACGCCAACAAAAAATGTTACAGGCATTCAAATCCAGAGTGGTTGAATTAAACCTCATTACAGAAAGCGGTAAAATTAATTCACTGTTAGGTGTGTTAGGAGACCATTTCCACACCAACATCGGGCTGGCTGAGATGTACCATTTGTATGAAATTGGTAAAGACTATGGGAAAGATAATGTCACCACACTAAGCCTTGACCCTGCTACTGAACTAGTTTGCGATGGTAAACAAGAAGAAACCGGAGCATACATAGTAGAACCATGTTCAGATGTGACTAAGCAAGATATAAAAAACTTTTTCACTAACAGTTTCACCACAGCTGGAATAGTGTCTGAAAAAAGTACTATTTGGCTTGCAGACAGCTCTACCACAGGTAAGCTCTACGCCAAAGCTGCTGTGACCTTAAAAGACACCGGGGCAACTATTTTGGAATTAGAATACAGTGGTAACCCGTTGCAGCAAAATGTTGTGTACCAAGTTAACGACAAACCTAGCACTTTGCAATATATCAAAGATAACTTGCAAGCTAGCCAAGTTACTCTACCTCCTCCAGGGGTAAAGGTTGATAAAACCAAAACTGACTTTATTATCATTTTAGGAACTAAATCTAACTAAATTTATGCAAGACTTACCGATTGTAGCTTTAGTAGGTGAACCGAATGCCGGCAAGTCTACTCTCATGAACAAAATTGCTGGAAAACAGCTAGCAGTAACCTCTCCTGTAGCAGGAACCACCCGCGACCGCCAATATACCACCAGCGAATGGAACGGCCGTGAATTTTCCATTGTAGACACCGCTGGTTTGAGTTTTGCAGACAATGCTGAACTAGACTTAGCTTTACTAGAACAAATAGACATTGCTATGGCAGAAGCAGACGTCCTGGTGTTTGTAGTGGATGGCAAAACTAAACCTGAAAACCTAGACCGAAAGTCAGTATTAAAATTCCGCAAAACTAAAAAACCTGTCATTTTAGCTATCAACAAATTAGATTCACCCAAACAGCAAGATCTCATAATTGCTGAATTCCAGTCGTTGGGTATTAAGCAAATATTTGGAGTGTCTTCTCTTACAGGTCGCGGCTTAGGTGATATGTTAGATTCAATAGTTGAATCTCTCCCTGCAGAAGTAGAAATGCCTGACAAACAACCCACAGATGTGTCAGTTGCCATAGTTGGTAAGCCAAATGTTGGTAAAAGCAGTTTACTAAACTCTATACTCAAAGAAAAAAGAGTGGTTGTATCCAACATACCTGGTACAACCAGAACTTCCATAGATACCGACACAGAAATTAATGGTATTAGTTACACTTTCATAGACACAGCAGGCCTCAAGCGCAAAGACTACCGCCAAGACCTACCAGACAAATACTCAGGATTCCAAACTTTCAAAAGCATTCGCCGTAGCGATGTAGCCATTTTAGTCATAAATGCTTTAGAGCCAATTAGTAAACAAGATCAACACATTGCTGGCGATATTGTAGACATGGCCAAGGGCTGCATAATTGTAGTCAATAAAATGGATGAATTTGATGGGGATGAAAAACGCTTACGCGACCATATCTCTTACCACTTCCCATTTCTTTGGTATTCTCCCCTGTTCTTCACTTCTACAGTTACAGGAGAAAATATTGATGAAGTTATAGCCGCTGTAAAACCAATTGCCGATAATCGTAAAAAGGAAATTGAACAAGAACAACTAGATGCATTATTGGCATCTAGCCTTGAAAAATTCCCGCCAATACTGCAACGCGACCAACGCAAACCAAAAGTCTATAGCCTGTCTCAGATTGGCACAGAGCCTCCAACTTTTGAACTAGTAGTAAACTTCCCTGCAGCCATCTCCTTACAATACCGGCGCGCCCTACAAAAAGCCATTGCCAAACAATTCGATTTCTGGGGCACCCCTGTAGAACTCAAACTCCGCAAGAAATAACAAAACGCCGACCAAAAACTTACCGGTCGGCGTTTTATAATTGGAAAATTGCCATAGCAATTAAACTTAATAACCCTACGTCAATCCACAATTTAGCCAATTGAATATTTCGCTTACACAGCAAAATTAAACTTGCTGAGAAAACGAAAATTGAAACAAATGGCATGGTAAAAGATAAGGTAGCGACAATAGAAGCAATTGCTAAATTACTTGCACTAACTGTTATTGCAAATCTTGCACCGAAGTTAGTTGCTAAAGTATTCTTTACTCCTAGGTCTACTATAATATCTTCAATATCTTTAAGTAGTTCTCTGGCACTAATTACCAAGAATATTATTGCCCATATCAACAAAACTCTGGGAGCTCCATTAATAAACCATGGGAAAATGACTGCATTTGCAACTGCCGCAGCAACAATGATATTTTTAGCTAAATAATTCTTTTGAGTATATGGGTAAATCAATGAAAGTCCAAATAGAAAGCAGATCCAATACCCAAATACTACATTTTGCATAAAAATTGCAAGAATCAATATTAGTGCGATAAGTCCAACAAAAATTGTGAAGCATAAAAATTTGACCGGTTGTTTAAAAGCTAAAGCCCTACCTTTTTTGATATCGCTATAACGATCATAAAAATCATTCCATAACATTGCTAGTATTGCCACAATATATACTGTGACAACAATAAGCCAGTTTATAGGAAGATTTGAATATCGAAAACTAGCAATAGCAAAGAAAGCAGATGCTAAGGTTGCCCCTGGACGCGTAGCATTAATCCATTGCATATATTCCTCCTATCCAACTGAAATATGTAGAACCGTTTTAAATTAACATAAAAAGCCTTGAATTTACAAGGCTTTTTAAATCTAGCTACTTTTTCATTTTTTAACTCTCAGCAAACCCACCCGCTTGTATTTGCCAAAGTTTCTGGTAAGTGCCAGTTTTGGCTTTGAGTAATTCTTCGTGCTGTCCTTCTTCAATTACTCTTCCTTTATCTAGAACCAAGATTCTATCCATTTGCATAATGGTAGAAAGCCTGTGAGCAATAACAATAGTAGTTTTGTCTTTCATTAACTTCTTCAAAGCATCTTGAATAAAGTATTCAGATTCAGAATCTAAAGAAGAAGTGGCTTCATCTAAAACCAGAATTGGAGCTTGCTTCAATAAAGCTCTGGCAATGGCCACGCGCTGACGTTCCCCACCAGATAACTTCACCCCACGTTCCCCTACCATAGTAGCGTAACCATCGGCAAAACCAGTTACAAACTCATGGCAGTGAGCTGCCTTAGCAGCAGCAATAACTTCTTCATCGGTAGCTTCTGGCCTGGCGTAACGAATGTTTTCCATAATTGGCCTGTGGAACAAAATTGGGTCTTGTGGTACCAAAGCAATTTGCGAACGCAAGCTCTCTTGTGTCACTTGGGCTATATCTTGTCCATCTACAAAAATTTGTCCGCCTGTTAAGTCATAAAACCGCAACAACAATTTTACAACAGTAGATTTACCACCACCAGAAGTTCCAACCAAAGCCACTTTCTGTCCTGCAGGAATATTTAAGTTAAACTTACTAAAAATTTCTTTGTTATTCTTATAGTTGAAAGTTACACCTTTGAATTCAATTTGTCCGCGCCCAGGAACAAATTCTACAGCACCAGGTACATTTTGTACGCCATGAGGTTTTACCAGAATTTCTGTCATTTCATTAGCATCAGCTATGGCTTCATACAAATTACGAATATGACGACCTACATGCCAAAGGTTATCAAAAATCTGCCACATGTAACCTTGCAATAAAGCCAAGTCCCCAACAGTAAAGACCCCGGTACGCCAGTAATGCACCCCTAGCCAGAGAACAATAATTTCCAAAGAAATCATAAAAGCACCTTGAATAGCTTCAGCAATAGATCCTAAGTCCCAGGTCCAACGTTGAATAGCATTCCACCGGTCAGTAATTTTAGAAAACACTTTATATTCCGACTTGGCTGTGGCAAACATTTTTAAGTTGATATTGTTAGTAACTGTATCTGCCAATTGTCCTGTAATTTCTGTATCCATAGCCGAACGCTGCACATCGTACTTCAACTTGTACAAAGAAACCAAATAGTTAAATACCATGAATAACAACGCCCAGGCAAACACCAGTAGCCCTATTTTCCAAGAGAATACAAACAAAACCACAATAATAAGCAGAACTCTGAGCACCAGAACTCTACCTAAATCAAAACAAACTTGGTCAGCAATAGCTTCAAAAGACCTTGGGTAACGACGAATTTTGGCTACCAAGCTACCTACAAAACTATCTGTAAAAAACTGATAAGAGTGGTCATGCACATACTCATAACAAGTGTTTAGCAAATCTGCCATCACCCTTGGCTGAAACCGGTTGTTCACATAGGTTATAAGCCGCCACACAGTCCAGTTAGCCACACTCAAACCTGCAAAAATTAAGATGGCATTGCGCAAATTTGGCAACAAGCTTATGTCTTGCTTGGCCAAAGTATCAAACAAATATTTATAGATGAATGGAAATGCTAGTTCAATAATGGCAGATGTAAACACTGCAGTAAGCACTAAGAAAAAGCGACTCTTGTAGCGCCTTACGTGTTGCCAATAAATTTTAAAGGTTTGCTTAGTTAAAACTTGCATGTAATATGTTAATTAATTGTACCATGTCTTAACAACGATTGGCTGAAAGTTTGTCCCCCAGTTATCATCCTTGCTATACTACTGACATGAAACTGATTGTGGGTTTAGGTAACCCAGGAAAAAAATATGAACTAACTCGCCACAACGTGGGGTTTTTAGCTTTAGATTTTTTCTTAAAAGAAGAAGCTCAAATAGAACCCAAAGAATTTTGGAGCAATGACCCGCTGGTCCGAACCCTCAACCTTAAAATGGGAACTCAAAAAATTCTGTTTGCCCAGCCTCAAACTTTCATGAATAATTCTGGTAAACCAGTGCTACACTTAGCTAACTTCTACAAACTAGATTTAGCCACAGATGTGTTAGTGCTTCACGACGAAGTAGATTTAGAATTTGGCAAACTTCGGCAAACTGCTAGTTCTAGAGCTGCTGGCCACAATGGTGTTAAAAGTATTATTGACCATGCTGGCAACCAATACTTTCACCGGTTGAGAATTGGAGTAGAAAGCAGGCAAAGCAGAGCACATAAGCCTACAGATGCTTTTGTTCTAGAGCCTTTTACCAAAGATGAATTGGCTCAACTCAAATCCGACATTTTTCCGAAAATAAACGAAAAAATAAAAGAGTTCATCTTACAATAAACCCCTCACTACTATATATAGACGAGGGGTTTTAAATTTTGTATCAACTACCCCACCTACAAGTGAAAGACCAAAAGCAAACGCTTTCAAATCTTTACTTGACTGCTACTAGCAAGTAATAGGAGGGATGATACCTGCTTTCGCAACTTGTAAGTAGGGTGGTTGACGCAAATAAGCCAAAAATGGGCTTTTTTTACTATTTGTTATGAAAAGTACTGTATCTATAATTATACACCTAAATTGGCTTTTTGTCAAGTTCTGCAATCCCCTCAAATTTTGCGCACAAACTATAAATTAATTATAAGGGGAGGGAAAATGAACGATAGTTACTATTTGCATTATTTAAATTTATTAACTGAGATTGGCCCTGCGGGATTATGGAAACTCAAACATAAATTTACAAAATTCCAACTAGCTACCCAGGCAAGTCTAGCTGAGCTAGAACAAGCCGGGCTGTCTTCTAAACTGGCTAGAACAGTTTTTGAGCATTGCCAACAACTAACCGAGCAGGTTTTAAACAATGAGCAAAACAAACTTTTGCAAAGCGACATAGGTTTATGCTCATTCAATGACAGCAACTACCCACAGCAACTTCGGGAAATTGCTGTTCCTCCCCTACTGCTCTATGTAAGGGTAAGGGCAACAACAACTAAAAGCGCGAGACAAAGCATGCACTGTCTAAGCTCTGGTACAAATGTCGCGGTGGTTGGAACTAGGCAATGCAGCAGTTATGGTGTTGCTGTAACCAAACAAATTGTGCAGGAGCTGTGTGCATCTGGCATAACCATTGTGTCTGGCCTAGCTTTCGGCATAGATACAGTTGCTCACCGAACTGCGCTGGCTTCAGCAGCAAATAGCAGCACTACTGGCAGTACAATAGCAGTTCTTCCTGGAGGCATAGACAATGAGTCCATTTACCCTGCTTCCAATATTGGTTTAGCAAATGAAATTATGAAAGCTGGGTGCATTGTGTCTGAACAGCCACCAGGGAGTAAAATTTTTAAAGGGAGTTTTCTGGCACGTAATAGAATTATTGCTGGGTTATGCCAAGGCGTGGTTGTAACAGAATGTGGACAGAAGAGCGGAGCGCTTATGACAGCAAAGTATGCAACAGAAGAAAACCGAAACGTCTACGCTGTACCTGGTTCTATATTCAGCGCTACTAGCCAAGGCACCAATTGGTTAATTCAACAGGGTGCCACTTTAGTGCCAAACACCAAAACTATTATTGATGATTTGGGCATACAACAGTTAGCTGGCAACCCCCAAACTGTGGACAGCTCGATGGGAAATTTGAGCGAAGCTGAAAAAGTAGTGTTACAATATATTCACAGCGGACAAAACACACCTAGCAAACTCATTGCTGCAATGAGTAAAGCAAAAACTGAACCAGGACAAACCTTAGCTGTTCTGTCACAGTTGGAGCTTGGTAACTGGGTGGGACGCGAACTCAATGGAAGTTATTTTATAAAGAAGTACTATGAGTAATTTGAGTAAAACTTGGCAGTTAGTAATAGGGGTAGCATTTATTTTAGCTTTGCTTCTTGGTCTAAGCAGGCTAGATATTTTCGACAACTCTACCCAAACTAGCGTTCAGCCAAAATAAACACACATTTGACAGCACAGAAGCAATAGGGGTAAAATCCCGATTGTACCTATTTTTACATATGGCAAAAGATTTAATAATAGTAGAATCGCCTACCAAGGCGAAAACAATTTCCAAATTTTTAGGCTCTAACTATATAGTAGAAGCTTCTTTTGGCCATGTCCGAGATTTACCAAAAAGCAAAATTTCTATTGATGTAGAAAACAACTTTGCCCCTCATTACACAGTACCTGTGAAAGCTAAAGAAGTTATTAGCAAGCTCAAAGCTGCTGCAGCTAAAGCTGGCTCTATTATATTGGCAACTGACGAAGATCGTGAAGGAGAAGCCATATCTTGGCATTTGGTGCAAGCTTTGGGACTGGCAGATGAAGCCACAATAGCGAAAGGTCAGGCTGATAATCGTATAAAACGTATAGTTTTTCATGAAATTACAGAAACTGCCATTGCTCATGCGTTAGCTAACCCAAGAAACTTAGACTTGAGGCTGGTAGATGCCCAACAAGCCAGACGTGTGCTAGACCGGTTGGTTGGTTATGAACTTTCCCCTTTCTTGTGGCGTAAGATCCGTTACGGCTTATCTGCTGGACGTGTGCAGTCTGTGGCTGTGCGTTTGGTAGTAGAACGGGAACGGGAAATTGAAAAATTCCAAGCCCAGGAATATTGGTCCATAGAAGCGTTGCTTTCCAAAATTGCCGAAGCCACTAAATTTACTGCTCGCTTAAACAAAGCTGAAGGTAAAACTGTAAGCAAAATGGATATTACCAACGAAGAGCAAGCCCAAACTATAACCAAAGCTCTAGAAGGAGCTGAATATAAAGTTACAGATATTACTAAAAAAGAAGTAAAGCGTAACCCTTCTCCCCCATTTACTACTTCTACTTTGCAACAAGAAGCTGCTCGTAAACTTGGATTTTCTGCTAAACAAACCATGGTGGTTGCTCAGCAGTTGTATGAACGTGGGTACATTACCTACATGCGTACCGATAGTTTAAACTTGGCGCAGTCTGCATTGGAACAAGCTCAGCAAATTGTTGAACAAGAATTTGGTAAACAGTATGGATTGCCTGAACCTCGCAGGTTTACTAACAAAAGCAAAGGTGCGCAAGAAGCTCATGAAGCCATTCGCCCAAGTGACCTGTCTAAAACTCCTGAGAGCTTAAACAAAGAATTGGAACGCAGCCAAATGCGAGTTTACAGTTTAATTTGGAAACGCACCCTGGCATCCCAAATGGCGCAAGCTGTGTTTGACCAAACTGCAGTAGACATTAGTGCTGGTAACTATGGGTTTAGAGCCAATGGCCAAGTAGTAAAGTTTGATGGGTTCATCCGCGCTTACACTGAAGGGAAAGATGACGAAGCTGGAGACAGCAACGATGAAGTAGAAGGAGCATTACCAGAATTGGAAGTTGGACAGGTATTAGAGCTGCATGAACTATATAAGAACCAACATTTTACAGAGCCTCCTCCTCGTTACTCTGATGCTACTTTAATTAAAGCTTTAGAAGCTCATGGAGTAGGTCGTCCTTCTACCTACGCTCCGACTTTGGCCACCATTCAAGAAAGAGATTATGTAGAAAAAGAAGATAAAAAATACAAGCCTACAGAAGTCGGTGTGCTAGTAACAGATATGTTAGTAGAAAACTTCCCTGAAATTGTTGATATCAATTTTACTTCACACATTGAAGAGCAGTTTGACGAAATTGCTGAAGGTAAACTGCAATGGGTACCAGTTATTGAAGAATTCTACACCCCATTTAAGCAACACTTAACCGAACGTGAAGCTGCTGTAGAAAAACAAATTGAAGTTTCAGACACTCCTTGCCCACATTGCAGCCAACCTATGCTTATTAAATTTGGGCGTATGGGCAAATTTCTAGCTTGTCCTGAAGAAGGCAGTAAAGTTACCCAACCTATGCCAGAAGAAGCTGCTAAAATTGCCGAATTAAAAGAGAAAACTAAAGGTGAACTTTGTCCTATTTGCAGCAAACCTATGGATGTAAAACGGGGACGGTTTGGGTTCTTCTTAGGTTGCAGTGATTACCCTACCTGTAAAGGTATTTCTAAAATTTGGAATAAAACAGGGTTTAAGTGCCCAGAATGTTTAGCTACTGCTGACCGCAAAGACAAACCTGGCGATGTAGTAGAAAAGAAATCCCGCGGCCGTGGCAAGCCATTCTTTGCTTGTACTAAATTCCCCGACTGTACTTTGGTTATGAACAAAAAACCTGAAAGCGAGCAAGAGTTGCAAGAACTGTGGCAAAACTGGAAGGACAACCCACCAAAACCTAGAGATAAAGCTGGATCCAAAAAAACAGCAAGAACAACCGCAAAAAAGAAAACCGCTGAAAAATAGTCAGCGGTTTTTTTTAATATGGAAATGTTTTCCATTCACAATTTATAATGCGTTAATCATTCCTAGAATAAATTTTACCTTGGCGCCAAATAAGCTTGGCAGCTCGCCTTGAACCA
>CAZQWV010000012.1:0-11677 GCA_964597185.1 uncultured Candidatus Saccharibacteria bacterium | reverse complement strand
ACAGAAGAAACATTTAACCTGTTTGTAGTATCGTCCCAATTAAAGTTAGTGTTGTCTTGGGCTAAAGCCTGGTCTGCGCCCACAAACAAAATGGATCCTTGAGTAGCACCAGAAATTTCGCTACCCATTTGGGTGTTGTAGTTATTTATGGTACGGCTGCGGTCAACATAGTTACCAGACACAGCGCCTCTACTTCCGCCAAGCCACCCTTGAGCTGCTACTTGCTGAATATTATACATAACCAACTTGTCTACAAAATCTGCGGTGATCTCAGTTGGATTGTTTGGTAGAGGGCGTGCATTCACAGCAGTCAACTCAGAGCTGTCAGAGCTAATAGCTTCTACATTCAATGAAGCTACTTGGCCAACATTGCTATCTGCGACATTACTAGTGGTATTTAAATTATTATCATTGTACAAAGTTCCATATACCACGTTGTTTTCTGGTTCTGGACCGCGAGGCATAAATACTGAAGTTTTTACAGTTGCATCTCCTGCTACAGTTCCCTGCTCTTGTTCTATGGTGGATACTTTAAAATTGTTTTCTGCTACCAGATTATCATTCTTGGTAAAATCTTTCATTACCAGAACTGGGCGGTAAGGTAAAATAATAGATTCAGGATTGATGTCTCCCATGGCATATTGGAACATCAAAGTTGTAGCTTTAATAAAGCTATCATTCATTTGTACTTTCCCTAAAGACATAGAAAGCACTGACCCGCTCATTACTAAAATAGTGAGAGCTGCCAAAACTGAGCTGGTAAACAATGGGAACTTCTTTTTGTCAGTATGGTGCAATACGTTTATAAACTGTGTATTGCCATGGCGACGCATTATAGGAGCTGTCCCTTGAGTGCTAATAAGGTTTATCTGAGTTTTCATGATAAACCTCCTTCCTCAATTTCAGCTGCGCTTTCGCTGTGAGTTGAATGGCTTGGCACTTCACATGAATCAGCAGATACAAGCCCTAACTTTTCATAGAATTTAAAATGTTTCTGTTTCTGTTCTTCGGTATAGAACTCTACTGCATGTTTAGTGGTTAGCCAGTCGCGAGCAATTTTCACAGCAGCAAGTCTGCGTTTACGAGCCAACAACGACAAATACTCCGCACTGTACGGAGTATATTCAGCTGCTGATGAAAGCGACATTAAAGGGCCATCAGCAAGCAATTTCTGCTTCTGTTGCTCGGACATATTGGATTGTAGTTTTTATTTTTGTTTCGAACTGTAATGTATCTTTTTGAATAGTAAATTAGCTATTTTGGCTAATTTGCCCGATATTGTTAGGTTTTAACCATACTAGTCGGCTATCCGATACTTTTTACATACTTATTATAGCAGATTTTTAGGGTCTTGTCAATGCTATTCCCTATTATTTGCGGGTAATTTTGGCTATAGTTTTATCTATTTGCTCTTGAGGGAATTTACTAGGCAGAAGATTTAGGAACTCCCACAAAATTGTTGCATCGTCCAGTGCCCTGTGTCGATTAACTATGCTAAATTCAAATCTTTCAATTAGGGAATCTAAGTTATGTCTTTTGTGTTCTGGGAATAATGCTCGAGATAGTTTCACTGTACATAAACTTTTCATACTGAACTTTTTGCCTATCCTCCGGTATTCTTCTGCTAGAAAACCATAGTCGAAATCCGAATTATGTGCCACCAAAGTTGTGCCAAAAAGTAGTTGCTCTAGTTGCTGCTCAATTTCTGAAAATTTTGGAGCAGCTGCTACATGCGAATCTGTAATGCCAGTAATTTGCGTAATAAATTCTGGTATAGGTACTTCAGGGTTAACTAGCGTGTGAAACGTTTCGACTAACTCTCCATTTTCAATTTTAAGCAATCCCACTTCTGTGACTCTATCAAAATAGGGACTACCACCAGTTGTTTCTAAGTCCAAAATAGAAAAGTTATAACCGTGGAACTTTGAACTAATTGGAATAATATTTATAGAAGAATTGTTTAGCATACAGAAAAAATCCCGCGCCGTACGGCGCGGGTAAAAACATTACTGAATTATTTTATCTATGATACCGTACTTTTTGGCTTCATCTGAAGTCATAAAGTAGTCACGATCTGAATCTGCTTCAATTTTTTTAATTGAGTGTCCTGTGTGTTTAGACAAAATTTGGTTAACTTGATTTTTAATGCGCAGCATTTCTTTTGCTTGAATTTCTACATCTTTTTGTTGACCAGCAGCACCACCCATAACTTGGTGGATCATAACGCGGGCATTTGGCAAAGAGTAACGTTTACCTTTAGCTCCGCAAGCGAGCAATACTGCTGCTGCGCTAGCAGCTTGGCCTAAACAAATAGTGGCCACATCTGCTTTAACATGTTGCATGGTGTCGTACAAAGCAAGTGCTGATGTTACAGAACCACCAGGGGAGTTAATGTAAATTTTAATATCTTCTTTAGAATTTTCAGCATCCAAAAATAAAAGTTGTGCAATTATGATATTGGCTACATTGTCATCTATAGGTTCACCCAAAAAGATGATGCGTTCTTTAAGCAAACGACTGTAAATATCGTAAGCTCGTTCGCCCATTTGGCTTTTTTCAACAACGATTGGTATTAGTGGCATGTTGTAGTCGACTGTATTTTTTGACAGCACAGGACCCTTGAATTCCCGAGGCTGTCAAAAAATACAGTCGCCTTTCTGATTTAGTTAATAGTTAAGCAGTTTTTGAGGTATCTGAATTTTCCTCAGCTTCGCTATCTTCGGTTTCGTCACTCAAAGATAGTTCTACATCTGAGGAGTCATCCATAGTAGAAGTTTGAGCTGGTTCTAATTCAGAATCCATATTCACTGTGGTGGCACTTTCTTCATTGCTATCTTCTTCAGAACCAGTTGCAGAACCACCTAGGTTTTCACCTTCAATGTCTATTTTCCAGCCAGTTAAACGAGCTGCTAAGCGAACGTTTTGTCCAGCTTTTCCAATAGCCAAAGACAATTGGTCTTCTAGTACCCCTATTTTGGCTTCTTTTTCTTCTTAGTTCAATTGAACGTTTAAAATTTTAGCAGGAGACAATGAATTGGCAATAAATTTTACTGGATCTTCGCTCCATTCAATGATATCGATTTTCTCGCCGCCAAGTTCGCCCATAATGGTTTGAACACGGGTTCCTTTTTGTCCCACACAAGAACCAATTGGATCAATTCCTTCTTGAGTGGAAATAACTGCAATTTTAGATCGGCTTCCAGCTTCGCGGGCCACAGCTTTAATTTCTACTGTGCCGTTGTAAATTTCTGGAACTTCCAATTCAAACATTTTGCGAACCATGTCTGGGTGGCTACGAGATAAAGTTATTTTCGGGCCGCGAGTGGCAGGCTCTACATGTAGCACCAAAACCTTAAGACGTTGTCCTATGGAATACTTTTCACCACGAATTTGTTCAGAAGGGAACAAAACTCCAGTAGCACGTCCTAAGTCTACCAATATAGTATCGCCTTCAATACGTTGTACTACTCCATTCTGCAAAGTTCGTTCTTTGGCTTTGAAGTCAGAGAACTGTACATTGCGTTCAGCTTCTCGTAATTTTTGCACAATAACTTGCTTTGCTGTTTGAGCAGCAATGCGTCCATAGTTCATACCATCTTTAGGGGTAATTTCTGTACGTATAACATCTCCAATTTTTGCACCTTTTTTCAATTCTTGAGCACCTGCTTCATCTACTTCTTTTTGAGGGTCTTCAACTTCTGCTACCACTGTTTTTTCATCAAACACTTTAGCAGACAAACTTTCTGGTTGAAATTCAACTACAATGTTTTGGTCTTTTTCACCAAAATCTTTACGGAAAGCTGCTGCTAAACTAGCTTCAATCATTTCAATAATTTCTTCTCGGCTGATGCCTTTTTCTTCTGCGATTTGAGCTAATGCTTGTTCTAATTGTTCGTTCATATTTTGTTGTTCCTTAACTAATTATTTAATTGTTCTAAACATTCTTACCTAAATTTTAACTAACCTCGCCCGCCAAACAGTCCTACTTTTTATTCTCTAAAACTGCCGCTTTATTTAATTTTTATTTGTTTGAGAGCGTCAGGGCTTTAACTGCTAGCTCTAAAACAAATAAAAATTAAAAGTTGAAGGCAGTTTTAGAGAATAAAAAAGATGAGCTCTGCTCACCTAATACAACTCTTCAACGGCGTTTGATAATATTCTAACATATTTTGCTGTTTTGTCAAGAAAAACCAAGCATACATCTATGCGCATACGGTACTGTGAGTACTTAGGTTTTGTATACAGAAACCATTTAATGGTTTTTAAAATGCGTAATTGTTTAGCTCTGGTTATAGCTTCAGTTGCAGAGCGGTAAGCATCTGGCTTAGTAACCCGGGTTTTAACTTCTACAAACACTAGGAGATTATGACGCGAAGCTATAAAATCAATTTCGCCTTGTTTTTTACTAACAGGGTTATAAAAATCTTTTGCAACAATATTAAAACCCAGCTGGCGATAGCTTAGCTGGGCAATATGTTCTCCGTGCTGTCCTACAGCTGCCCTCCCAAGCTGCATTATTTCATGTACTTTAATTTGATTTGTTGCTTTTCCCAAGCTTGTTTTTCATCTTTATATTTTGACCACCAATATTTTAATGGAAAGTACAACCAAATTAAGATGACAACTCCAATAATCCAAGCAACGATATGAGATCCAAACAATTTTATATTTTGCTCTCTAGCAACAAACCACACAACTTCTAAAATACCACCTACCACAAATGGGCTGGCAAGTCTGTGCCATAGATTTTGTGAAATTGGATTTTTGGAAAAATTGCTTACAACTTTAAATACAACACCAACCAAAACCATAACAAACCCTAGAAACATATAATACCTATCGGTTGGATGAGGAACCATAACTGAAATATCAAAAATATATTCAGGGCTGAACACTTTCTGTAAAATCTCTTTTATATTCATATACTAAGATTACTTAATAAATACTGAGGCGTAATGGTAACTATCTGCTGGAACTTCACTATCGTGACGGAACCCTAGAGACAATAGCTCTTTTTCTAAGTCTTCTTTGGCAAGACGGCTTTGTATATCTGGTCCAAAAGGAGTTTGAATTTTTTTCCATTCTACTGCTAAAACTTTGCCTCCGGTTTTAAGCAAGCGGTATGCATTTTTAAATAAGTTATCACGAGAATCAATTTGATGCAAAATACTAGCCATAATAACTGCATCACAGTAACCTTCTGGTATATCCAAAATTGGCTTATCTAAATCTGCTTTTAAGGTAATGATGTTGTTGAGGTTATAATGTTTGGCTGCAGATTGAGTAGCTGCAAGTTTGCTGTCTTGGACATCTACTGAATACACTACACCACCACCTCCCACAGATTTGGCTGCAGCTACTGTAAAAAACCCAGCTCCGCAACCTAAGTCTGCTACCACATTACCAGTTTTGAGACCAATATGAGCAACTACTGCTCCAGGATCAACAAATTTAACCATTTTTATTTTAATTTAATTCACAATTTTGGTTAGACGCTCTATGGCTTTAGCTTGACCATGTTCTATGGTTACTAGCAAAGCATTTACCACAGCGGGGCCGTCTTCTTCGACTTCCATGTGGAATTTGTCTTTTTCTAAGAACATATCCAGAGCCCGTTGAGTTTTAACCCCAATGACCGAGTTCATGGCGCCGGTCATGCCGGCATCAGTAACATAAGCTGTACCTTTGGGCAAAACTTTCTGATCTGCCGTGGGGACGTGAGTATGAGTGCCGAACAAAGCTGAGACTCTGCCATCTACATACCAACCCAAAGCATTTTTCTCGCTAGTAGCTTCGGCATGGAAATCTACCAGTATTATATCATTTTTTTCAGCATGCTGGGCCAGAGCCTCATCTAGAGCAAAAAAGGGATTACGGATATTCCCTCTGTATTGGTTCTCAAAAAATACCACTCCTCCTAAGTTAACAATGAAGAAATTGGCACCTGGTTTTTCAATGCGGCACCAACCTCTTCCAGGAACTTCGTTGTCGTAGTTATATGGTCGAATCAAATTGGTGTACTCGGCAAAACATTGTTCTGCCATGGGAGCTTTATCAAACACATGATTGCCAGAAGTAAATACATCTACTCCTAAATTCTCTAGTTCCGCCAAAGTGTTTAAAGTTACACCTTTGCCATGAGCTAAATTTTCTACATTTGCTAAAACAAGATTGGGCTGATGCTCTGCTTTCCATTGTGGGAGAGCTTCTGCTAAAGCTTTACGTCCTGACTTACCAACAATATCACCAAAGAAAAGAATTTTTTCCATGAATCTAAATTCTATCTAGCGTATTCAATGATGCGATAATCACGGATGACATGAACACGAATTTCTCCAGGGTAGCGCAGTTCATTTTCCAACCGATTAGCAATGTCACGAGCAAGTTTCTGACAAGCTAAATCATCAATTCTTTCTGGTTGAACAAATACTCGAATTTCACGACCACCTTGAATAGCATAAGTTTTATCTACGCCTTCGTAAGAGTTAGCAATATTTTCTAAGTCTGTTAAACGTTTAACATAATTTTCATATGAATCTTTGCGAGCGCCAGGCCTAGAGCCAGAAATACCATCACAAGCATCTACAATTAAAGCTTCTACGCTTTCTGGGCCTTTATGTTTTTGTGAGCTTTCAGAAACATCTGTATCGTGGTGGTGAGACTCAATAGCATTGATAACTCTAGGATCTAGATTGAATTTTTCAGCAATTCTCACCCCAATTTCAACATGAGTTCCTTCCATATCTTGGTCCAAAGCTTTTCCTACGTCATGAAGTAAACACCCTTGTTTAACTATGCCTACATCTGCTCCTAAAGTTTGGGCCATAAGTGCACCAATTCTAGCCATTTCTGTTGAGTGGCGAAGTACATTTTGACCATAGGAAGTACGGAACATTAAGCGTCCAACTAAATGAACTAACTTAGGAGGGAAGTTGGTGATACCTAATTCGTACACAGCTTGTTCACCAGCTTGTTTAATCTGAGCATTAATCTCTGCTTTACTTTTTTCATAAGCTTCCTCAATGCGAGCTGGATGAATGCGTCCATCGGACAAAAGTTTTTCTAAAGTAAGTTTAGCAATATGGCGACGAATGGAATTGAATCCAGAAATAACCACAGTATCTGGACTGTCGTCAATGAGAATTTCTACTCCCATTAACTGCTCAAAAGCACGAATGTTGCGGCCTTCTTTACCAATAATTCTGCCTTTCATTTCTTCGTTAGGAATGGTGATGGTTGTAGTTGTGGTTTCTGCTGTAACTTCGCTGGCTACTCGCTCAATAGATTGAGCTACAATCATGCGAGCGTCACGGTCCGCATCTTCATAAGCTTTATTCAACAGCTTTCTGTGCAAGCCTATCATCTCTTCCTTAATAACTTTTTCTGCATTGTCCAACAATACTTTCCCAGCTTCTTCTCTGGTCATTTGGGCAATTTTTTCTAAGTTAGCTAATTGCTTAGCACGAAGTTCTTTGATCTCTTCTTGGCTTTGCTTTAAACTTTCGGTTTTTTCTTCTAAAGCTTGGTTCTTTTGTTCTAAGGTTTGTGCTTTATTTTCTAAATCCTTTTCTTTGCGGTCAATACGTTCTTCAAAACGAACAATTTGATTGCGAAAATCTTGTTCAGTCTTTTTAGCTTGTTCTGTTATTTCCAAAGCACCAGCTTTGGCTTCAAGCATGATTTCTTTCTCTCTGTTACGAGCTTCATCTAAAATACGTTGGGCACGTGCTTCTGCACTCCCAACTTTTTTAGATGCTGTAACTTGGCGGATAATGTATCCGGCCAAAGCGCCAACAACTAAGCCGGCAATAGCATAAATAAGTGTCATAAAAATCCTTATCTCCACAAAAATAAGGTATAAGAAAAACGCTAATTTTTAGAAAAATTAGATACGCAGACTCAGCTGGGTTGTAATACTATTTGAAAAGCTTGAGAGGAAACGCATTTATAGTCTAAAAGATACGGGTTATTCTTACTTTTGCGGAATTTAATCTGTAAAAACTTAATCTAACTACTTTTACCGTACCACAAACTGGCTGTTTGGTCAAACTAAAAGCCCCCTACTTGGAGGAGGCTTTGTTAACAGTTTTCTTAACTGGTTTCTTGGAAGGATCTTTACGGTATCTTGGCGTATTATCTCGTAATTTTCTTACATAATACAACTTAGATTTGCGAGCATCTCCGGTTTTAGCTATTTCTAGCTTTACAATGTTTGGAGAGTGCAATGGGTAAATACGTTCTACCCCTACCCCGCTGGCAATTTTACGAACTGTAAAAGTTGCATTTGCACCGCTACCGCCTTTACGGGCAATAACAACACCTTCAAACACCTGTACACGTTCTTTGCCGCCTTCTTTAATGCGTTGGTGAACTTTTACTACATAACCAGTCTTAAACTCAGGCAATTCGCGTAACTGGTTGGCGGACATATTTTTTACTATTGGCATAGTGTTTAGTTAACTAAATTACTTAGCGTAGGAAGACTTGCTTCCTAACTGCTTTAATACTAATTTTAAATCTTTTGGTAATGGGCTATCGGCTTCTATCCAGGTTCCATCGGGCAGTTGAACTTCAATGTGAGAAGCATGCAAAAACTGTCTTGCTAAACCTAACTTTTCTGCTTGTTTTTGAGCTGATTTACCAGAATACAATTTGTCTCCAGCCAGTGGATGCTTTTCAGACAAAAAGTGAACGCGAATCTGATGCGTTCTACCTGTGTGTAATCTTACACGAATTAGGGTGTAATCGTCAAGATACTCCAAAACCCAGTACTCTGTTAAGGAAGGCTTGGCTAATATCATGTTTTTGGTGGTATATTTCCGAAAATCAGTTTTACTCTTGCCTATTGGCACATCTATGAGCCCATGTTTGTCTGCTAAATGTCCAGAAACCAGAGCAATATACTCCTTTTTTACCTTTCTTTCTGCAAAAGAGTCCTTTAAATGCTCATACATCTCTTGGGTTCGAGCTATTAAAATTACTCCACTTGTGTCCTTATCTAAGCGGTGCACTATGCCAGCGCGACCTTCTTCCCCCACTACTCTAATATCTTTAAATTGATAGAACAAAATATCTGCCAGAGAATCCCCCTTAACACCTGCGCCAGCATGCACAGATAAACCTGCTGGCTTATCTATAACCAATAAACCATGGTTGTTGTATAAAGTTTTTAAATCTACTGGCTCAGGAACCCTGGCTTTCTCTGGCTGTTTTTTGTATTCAATTTTATCATTTAGTCTAACTACACATTTCGGACTTTGTTCTAGTTGACCATTAACTTTAACGCAACCAGATTCTATATCTCTTTGTAATTGGGAGCGTGAACTACCTGAAATACTTTCAGCTAGAAATTTATCTAGCCTAGTTTTGCGTTGGTCTACCGTGAATTTTAGAGATAACGCAACCATATATAAACAAAGTTGGCTAGAATAGAAACTACTAAAAACCCTATTGCCACTGGTTTAATATAGCTATGAGATACTTGGTATCCAAAAAATTTATTTAAATAGTGTCGTATAAAAGATGGGCCATATTCAAAATTCGGGTTAACTTGCTTGCGTAAATCAAATTCCCATTTGGTAAAAATACAGTAGCCGAAATAAATTTCTAAAATTAAATTAACAACTAGAAATGCTACATAAAAAGGATAAATTCCTGGGATGGCCCAACCAAAAATCACTACGGTCATCCAAATCATATGAATGACAAACATTCCATTGGCTGCCATCCATAATTTAGTTTTGTTATTATTGGCTAATATCATATAAATAAGTCTGGGCGACGTTTTTTAGTTTTTTTAACTGACTCATCTTTGCGCCACCGCTCTATATTGGCATGGTGCCCAGATAGTAAAACTTTAGGCACTCTTAACTTCTTAATTTTACCAGTTCGGGTCACTGCCTCCAAGACCTCAGGTTTAGTATATTGTGGATATTCTAAAAGCCCATTGCTAAAGCTTTCCATTTCAGCTGAATCATCTTTGCCCAGCACCCCTGGAACCAGCCTTAACATGGCCTCTGCTATAACTAAAGCAGGTAATTCTCCACCCATTAACACAAAATCGCCAATAGAAACTTCTTCATCCACCATTTGGCTAACTCTTTCATCAAACCCTTCATATCTCCCACTAACAAGTAAAATATTTTCCAATTGAGCTAATTGCCGGGCTTTCTTTTGCACAAAAGGTTTGCCTCGTGGCGTCATCATGATAACTTTGCCCAGCGGATGTTTTTTTCTCCAATGTAAAATAGCTTTCTGCAATACATCTGCGCGAAGAACCATACCAAGTCCTCCACCATAAGGCCTGTCATCCACAGTTCCACGCCTATCTAACCCAAAGCGACGCAAATCTAAAGCATCAAATTTAACTAATTTGTTTTTTATTGCTCGTTGAACAATACCAAAAGCTGTGTAATCCAAAATAAATTGAGGAAACAAAGTTAGTACAGTAATGTTTATTCTTTTTTTAACCATTTTAGATTTTGGCATAAAATTGACATAAAACCCGCGTCAGTACGGCGCGGGTTTTACAATTTACAATGAAAGTTTAGAGTTTAAAGTCGTCGTCGTCCATTGCAGACATATCATCTTGAGGCATGGCACCTGCAGCTGGTGCAGAGTGGTCGCTACCACCTTCGTGGTGAGGACGGTTACCGCCATGACCGCGGTGAGAACCTTCTGGTTCATTGATTTTTAGGTTAACGCGAGCTTTGTGCTTAGCGCCAACCACGCGGAGTAAGGTGCGAACAGCTTTAGCTGTTTGGCCCATACGGCCAATTACCTGCCCCATGTCAGCTGGATTGATGAACAAAGTGATTAACACACCCATTTCATCTACAGTGCGTTCAGTGCGAACATCGTTTGGATTATCCACTAACGCTTTGACAATGTACTCAACAAATTCTTGGTCTTGTTCTGGCATTATCTTAGATTTCCGTTTGTTTGGTTAACTGATGGCTTTTCGACCTGTTGAAAGCCTACTTACCTGCAAATATTATAATGGCCGTTGGCTTGTATGTCAATTTCATAACAAAAACCATGCATATATTGCATGGCTTTTGTGTTACTGCCCCACACCAGTTACAGTAATGGTTTGAGGTAGTCTGGTTTGAGGGGTGGAAAGTTGGTTTTGTGGTACAGAGGAAGTGTTGTTGATGGTTAGAGTAACAGATGAACCACAAGCTATGGTAGGAGCAGAAAAGTTGTATTGTAGTCCTGTGAAGTTGCTTACAGCAGACAAAGTACCAATTGGTCCTGCATATCCTCCAGTACAAGTAGCAGAGACTGTGTAGGTAGGACTGGAGCCTTTGAGGGTGTCTGTACTAGCAGGAGTGACAGACAAAGAAAAGCCTGGTGGTGGAGGTGGGGTAGGATTTACTACCAACTGCACTGCGCATTGTTTACTTTCTCCTCCTCCAGTACCTGTGAAAGTAATTGTGTAAGTGTTAGCAGGAGTAGAACCAGTTGTGGTAACCACACCTGTGGTAGTAGCATTCGGTGTTTGGTTGTTGTTAGTGTAATTAATGGAAGGACCATTACCTACATTAGGAGAAATGGATGCAGAGAAGTTTACAGCAGAGTTAAAACCATTCATTGCTGTAGTAGACATATTGAAGGAAGTAGATCCTCCTACAGTTATGGACTGTACAGTAGGGGTGCAGGAGAGAGAGAAGGTTGG
>CAZQWV010000011.1:0-11993 GCA_964597185.1 uncultured Candidatus Saccharibacteria bacterium | reverse complement strand
TAATAGCGCTACCTGCACGGGAAGACATTTTATCTTTACCTAAATATACATGCTCATATGGTAAATGTTTAAAATTCTCAGCCCATGGGTAACGTAACAATTCAAAAATTTTCTTTAACACTTCAAAATGGTAAGACTGTTCTGTGGCAGTGGTAACAATGGCTAGGTCTGGGTTATGTCGCTTGTTACGCAAATCCCATAAGTACATATCTTGAGTTATGTATATAGTGGTGCCATCTTTGCGGAGTAAATATTTTTTTCCTAAATGTTTTTCTGGAAAAGTTACACTCACGCTACCATCTGCTTCTTGTTCAAATACTCCTTGTGCAATACCAGCCATAACTAACTCCCGTCCTTTATCATAAATTTGACTTTCAAAATCTACTTCATCAAAAGTTGTACCTTCTTTGGCATAAGTTTGTTTGGCTCCTTCAAAAAACCAATTGTTCATTTGTTCCCAAATGGTTCTAACTTCTATATCGCCATTTTCCCATTTTTGGAGCAAAGCTTGAGCTTCTTCTCCTAGTTCATGCTCAGCTTCATCACTAACTGCAGATTGTTGACCAAACATTCTATAAAAATGGCCGACAAAATGATCTGGCTTCATACCAGCCTGCTCTGGGGTTTGACCATTGCCGTGCTTCATGTACATGAGCATGCTTTTCATGATATGAATCCCTCGGTCATTGATAATTTCACAGCTTGTTACATTGTAACCAACGGCTTGGAGCAAATTTATGCATGCTTTACCATAGATATCGTTACGAACATGGCCAATATGCAAAGCTTTATTGGTGTTAGGGCTTGAGTACTCAAACACAACTTTTTTGCCTTGGCCAATTTTTGCTTCTTCTGAACTGAGCTCTACTTTATTAGATAAAGCCAAAACCTGCTCTGCTACATAAGTATTAGAAAGAGTAAAATTAATAAAGCCTCCCGCAGGGACAATTGCACCGAAAACTTTTTGTTGTTTTGAGTCTAGCTCAGTTAATAAACTAGCTAGCTCCGTCGCAATGTCATTAGGGTTTTGCTTTAAACTGCCAGCCAATTTCATAGCCACATTGGTAGCATAGTCACCATGAGCTAAGTCTGGCACTAATATGTCGAATTTTGGGTGTTCGGAGAGCTTGCCGGAAGCGTTCCATTCTGTAAAAACGCCTTGTAAAAGCTGGGAAATATACTGTTTCATAAGCTTTATTATAACACAATCAGCGCAACACTATAAACTCCGATTTAGCTCCAAATTTGACATATTTTTATGAACTGATAACATAAATACAAATATGAATTTAGCAACTAACCAAAACTGGCACTGTTTCGCTTATGCTTTTGCAAGAAAGCTGGTTTTTGGTTATAAACGAAAATAATTTTGTTTTAACCTTACCATCGGCTTTCTTCACAGAAAGCCGATTTTTTTATTCGTAACATAATCACATGAAAAAAATAATAATTTTTGATTTCAATAGAACCATATATAACCCAGAAAATAACTCCGTCATAGCAGGAGCCATTGAACTACTAACCAAACTCAACCAAGAGCAATATGAACTGCACTTACTAAGCATGGCTCAGCCTTCTAGAATGGAGCTTATTGAAAATTTGGGCTTAAAACAACTTTTTACTTCCATACAACTGTGTCAAAGCAAAACCAAAACTTTATTTGAACAACTAATTCAAAATAGTAATGCAGATATTGCAAACAGTTTTGTTGTTGGAGATAGAACCAAAAAAGAAATTGCTTTGGGTAACCAAGTGGGACTAATAACTATTTGGGTAAAAACAGGAAAATTTGCATCTGAATTACCTGAGTCTATCGAGGAGACGCCTCATTACACCATAAGCCAATTGGCCCACGCATACGACATCATTGCCAACCATAACAACTAGCTAGTTTAGTTATAGACAGTGAGGAGCTGGAGATGCATAACCGGCTCCCCGCTGTCATTAACTGGCAGACACCAAAATTTAAAAGGACGGAAATTATGAACGATTTGCATAAACGCTTGCTTGCAACCGTGCAAGAAAGCAACTTGTGGAACGATGGAGCTGCCAACAAACTTTTTCTAATGTCGCCGGAAGTCTACCAACTTCCCAAAGACAAAGCAGAAGAGTTGGCAAGGTTGGGCAATGCAGTCAAAAACTGCTTTGCCGGGCTTAACAGAATGGCAGTGGATGTAAGTGATCCCCAAAATGGTCATTCCAAAGATTGGAAATTCATCCGGTCTGTGCTGCAAAATGGCAATTCCAAAGTGCATCGCCGACTGCAACAACAAAACCCCGACGAATCTTCAATCATTACCAAAATTGATTTGATGGAAGACCTAGAAGGTAATTTTAAAATTGCGGAAGTGGATGGCTACAACCCTCGAGGTATGGGCTACTCTACTTTGGCAGCCAGACTCAGGTCGGTAAACAGTCCAACGAGCGAAACCCTACCTGGGGTTGCTGAGCGTCTGGCTGTAGAACTTGGCAAATTCGGCGGTAACACTCTCTGTTTCCTTTACCCCGAACGAGAAAGGTTCTACCTTCCAGAATTCAACATTCTCAAAAGTGAACTGGAAAAACTGGGAGTAGAACTGGAAGTGGTTTCAGAAACTGACTTCGTTTTCAGAGACCAAAAGCTATTTGTGGTTCTCCCTGTGCTTTACCACAACACAGCTCTCACCAACCAACTCGCCGAACTTTACTTGTCCGGTGCCATTTCCTTCCTCATCCCGCCGAAACCATTCTATGGTTCAAAATCTGTTTTAGCTTTGCTTACCAATACCACAAGGGACCCGGAAAGCAATGACTCGTTGGAGCAGATTTTAAGACATTATATAGATGGCGATTCTCTCGACACCATCAGAAAGCATACTCCCCCAACTTACCTAGTCGGCAAACCTGCCGGCAAAGTTGCTGGCGGCTACGCCTTGGAACTGACAGCTTGGGAAAAAGCATTAGAGAATAACCCACACATTCTCAAAATGTCTGTCTCGAGTGGTATGAAAGGGGTATTCTTCCCTCACCACCGCGACTTCCAGTCTAAATTGCAGGAAGCTGCTGGTATGCAAGGACACTTTGTCATCCAGCAACAAGTAAACCAGCTCCCCCACGACTGGCAATACTTCGACCAGGATGGCAACCTGCAAACCGGAACTTTTCATACTCGAGTAACCGCTCATATTATTGGCGATGACCTTGCCGACATATGTGTGACTGCCAGACAAGATGAACAAGTTCATGGAGCAACTGACTGCTTGCAACTTGGAACCGTGTTGGTTTAGCCCAAGACTCTTACTTGCAAATTCAATTTAAAAGACCTCCCTGATTATTCATCACAGGTCTTTTATTTTTAAATAATTTATGAATATCTTAGAATCACTTTAATTTTCTATTAACTCCATACTGCTAATCTACATACAACGGGGCGTGCCTGGTTGGCGAGCTCTGTGTGAGATCGGGTGCTCACAGGTTCAATCCCTGTACGTCCCGCCATTATTTTGACAAGTAAAAATCAAAATGATACTCTATTTTTACGATCTCATGCGGAGCAACCAAACAACCAAGTTTTGTTTGGCTCACTGGCACAAAATCACCCAGCAATGGGTGATTTTCTATAATAATGGTAAAATTAATACATGCCACAACTAGCCAACAACAAACGAGCTTTATACGATTACGACATCAAACAAAGTTTTGATGCTGGTTTGGTATTGACTGGACCAGAAGTTAAGTCTGCTAAAGGTGGAAATGTGTCCATGACTGGAAGCTATGTATCTCTAAGCAAAACAGGAGCAAGTTTAGTTGGTTGCCATATCGGACCTTACCAATACGCTAACAATGAAAGCTATGACCCTACCAGACCAAGACAACTCCTGCTCAATAAAACTGAGCTCAACTCTCTATTGGGTAAAGAAAAAGGTCTTACCATAATTCCATTAGAAATTTACGAAGTAAAGCGAGGTCTCATTAAAGTAAAAATTGGTTTAGGCAGAGCTCGCAAAAAACAAGATAAACGCGATTATTTAAAAAAGCGCGAAGATAGCAAAGAAATGCGCGAAGCTTAAGCAGGAGGTTATGTTTAAAATTAAGGAGGGATTTTATTTGTTTATCATAGTAGCGCTGACAGCGACTACTGTTTTTTTGGCATACACCAAACACTGGCAGCCCCAACACGACACCAAAGTTTACTACAACCGCGATGAACAATTAAACAACCTCATCATCAACACCATTGGCCAAGCAGAACACTCTGTCTATTTTGCTGTGTATACCTTCACCAGAGCTGACATTAAAGATGCGTTACTCGCAGCCAAATACCGAGGGCTAGATGTTCGCGGAATTTCAGATAAAAAGCAGTATCAAGAAATCCCTAGCCAAAAACAAATCATTAACCAATTGCGGGCAGGAGGCATACCCGTGTGTTTACAAAACCATGATGCCATTATGCATCTTAAAGTTTTAGTCACAGACAAACAGTTCATTTCAGGGTCATACAACTGGACAGCCAGCGCCACCACCAGCAACGACGAAGTGCTAGAAGCAGGCACCAGCGAACCTGTACGAAACCAATATGAACAATTGCTACTTCGTCTGTTTCAAATTTACCCAGCAACCTAAACACACGACATATTGCTCAGGTTGTAACATTTCAAGTAGTAAATATGATATAATTACTACATGGATCACATAACATTAGTTGAACTATTTTTCACTATCACCGCTATAGCAGTAATCATTATTACTGTGTTACTAGCAGTGTTGGTCATTTACCTCATTAGCGTGTTTCGCACAGTTAGGCGCATTGCCAAAACTGCCGAATTCGCAACTAACATGGTAAAAGAAGATTTAACTGAGCTAAGTTCAAACCTTAAACAAAAAGGGTTAAGCTTTGGAGCTTTTGCCAGCTTTTTCAAAAATGTGTTCAGCCGCAGAGTGTTCCCTGGTAGCTTTAAAGGAACGTCTAGAAAAACTAACAAAAAATAATTAACAAAACATATATGGCTTTAAAAAAGTCTCAAAAGAAAGCTGTTGCAGTTGGTGCTGGTTTAGCAGGACTAGCAGCTGCCGCTGCAGGAGTGTATTTCCTTACTGGCAAAAATGCCAAAAACCGCAAAAAGCTAGCTGCATGGGCTGGTAAAATGCAAAAAGAAGTAGTTAGCGAACTCAAAAAAGTAGAAAAGTCCAGCAAGCAAAACTACAACAAAATTGTGGACACAGTGGCCAAAAACTACAAGAACCTTAAAAACGTTTCTCCAGAAGAATTGGCCACAGTTGCTGCTCAAATGAAAGGCCACTGGGACTCCATTCAAGGCGAAATGAGCAATGCTGCTAAAACTGTTCGCCGAGTAGTACCAAAAGTTGCCAAAAGCGTGGCAAAAAAAGTTGCTATAAAGAAAACTGTTAAAAAACCAACAGCCAAAACTACTACAAAAAAGAAGACTAGCAAAAAGTAGTCAGAACACCTCAATTGAACATTTAAAAACCCTCGCCAATGCGCGAGGGTTTTTATTTAGTACACTTTTTTAGGAATGAAATGATTCAGGATACATAAGCCTAGTAAACCGGTCTACAGCATTAAAATATTCCTGCTGCTTAATAGCTTCTTGGTCCTTGTCTTGCGTAGTCACATGTTTTGGCAATTCCATAACTTTAGATTTAGCGTTGTAAGTTTGTAAGTTAGGATACTTTTCATAAAACCAAGTAACTTGTTTCTCGGTTAAATGGTCTCTGTTAGCAATAAACTTATCTTTTGCATTATCTGTTAAGATACAATACGCCAACACCGCTCTCAAATGCTTGTCTTGCTGAATAACATTCCACACCTCTGGCTCTCGCATCTTCTGGCGTTCAAAATCATTTGGCTGCTGTACTTGAACTTCAATTCTAGAAGGTTTAGGTATGGGCTGTTCAGGCTTTGGTTCTGGTGGTAGCTCTGGCAGTTCTGCAGTATCAATTTTTTCCATACCATCCAGCTCCATAATAATGGCATCCCTGGCTTCTAACAATTTTGGAACTACAGTTTTTCGTAATTCTGCAATTTCTTCCTCTGACTTCAACACCCCGCCATGAGACAAAGCTTCGCTGTTAGTAGTTTCTAACACTTTTTTTCTACAAGCTTCCTTTACTTCTTCTATGCTAGCACCTTTGCTTAAACCCAAAACAGCATAGTAATCCTTTTTTATAACTTGCGTTTCGTCTAGGTTTGGGAATTCCCAATTAACCCCTCTTTTGTTACCATCTTCAAAGTTAGATTCGCCCATAGAATTTACATAAGTTAATGCTGTCCTGTCTTAACTTCATTATACCAAAAAACTCATAGTGTTGGCTGTTAAGGCAAAACAGTTTTATATAATTGATGTGCTTGACAAAATATAAAAAATCTGCTATAATATAAGATACGCAACCTTAGCACTTTGGCAAAATTGCCAATAAAGTAACAAAAACATAGGGTTTGCGTCTTCATAAATACGGGGATGCCGGATTTTGACAGAACTTTGACATTTATTAATATGCAAGACGAGCAAGCCTTCTAACTCGTAAATCTGGTAGGCAACAATAAATGCAAACGCATTTTCTAAGGTAAAGACAGCTTTGGCTTCCGCCTTTGCTCCTGTACCTGTTCTCGCCTAACATAACTGGCCTGAACCCTGCACCACATATCCCCCAGTCTGTGGGTTCGCAGGTTTATTTTGGGGTATAGTAGCGTGGTTTGATTTACATCGCGTTATGGAAAATTTGTAAATCAACTTTTGTTAGCACTTGTCCGCTAGTTTTAACAAAAGTATGAAGCGGACTAATCTTGTGACCAATTAATAAGTGAATTCGTTTTGGACGCGAGTTTAACTCTCGCCATCTCCACCAAATATGATTGATATTAAAAATTTAAAACTAAGATACCTATTGCCGTTAATAATCCCTGTAGGGTATTTGATAGTCTTAATACCACCTGGAGATAGTTTGATTAAGGGATTATATAATCTATTTTATTTCTTTGTGGTTTTATTTCCCTGGTCCTTTTTTGCGTTTGTATGGTTTCCATTATTGATTATTGGTGGATTGATTAACATGGCTATACTATTCGCAATAGGCTACTTTCTGGATAATATTGCGTCGTCTTAGAGAATAAGGTTTTTACTTAATTCCAAAACCAAAGCTTGCCACGTATCTCGTTGATGTCCACCAAAAACCAAGCCCGTCTGAGTAGCAACACTCAGACGGCATTTTCATTTAATATAGCCAGTGGTGCTATAATTAATGCATGTCTAACGAATACTTAATATTTTCTATATCCCTTATAATGTATGCCCTGTTGTGGACTGGCATAGGAAAACTGAGGGAACCTAAACCCACATCATTCCCAATGGAAATTAAAGATTACAAAACATATTTGGTATTTTTGATATTCTTTGGAGTTATATTGCCTCTGGGTTTCATATTAGCTCTTTTCAAATACAACACTTTGATGTTCAATAACTACTGGTTAACCAATCTAATTTCCCTACCTTTGTCTTTTCTTTATTTATTAAGGTCACTGCTGACAAATAAAGAGTAGTTGGAAATCTAGTAAGTGTATAAGTCCAGCTTTACATCTATTTAAAATGAGTTACTCTGAATACGAAAATTTAACAGCTAGCAGCTCAATTACCATTGACCTGCCGGTTGAACAAACTTGGAAACTCCTAACCCAACCACAACATAAATATTACTGGATTGGTAGCAACACCAACGAAAAAAACATCATTTTTTCTAGCTGGAAAGAAGGAGAACCAATTACTTGGCAGTATTTCAACGATGAAACAAATAAATTTGAAGATTACTACAGAGGTCAGATAGTTAAAGTTGTCCCAGAGAAAGAAATTGAATTTACTATATATAGTGCATTTGACCAAGATATAGCCAAAGAACAAGAAGATGAACAGCCAGATATTCATGAAGAAACTTGGGGAATTCTGTTTGATGAGGTAGACGGTAAAACCAAGTTAACTCTAAACATATACGATTTTGACGCACAGCATATAGAGGATGATGAACATGACCATGAAGAGACTTTACAAAATTACAAGGAAGTATGCGAAGTTATTATTCCAGCAGAGCTTAAACAAATAAAAGAATTTTGCGAAAATCAAAAAAATGTCTGAACACGAATTTAAATACACTCCATCTGAGGCCGAGCCAACTTCCAGTAGCTCACACCTCACAGCCAATGAAAAACGAGGTATTAAAAAAATTGGGCCAACAGATGAACAGTGGGATGAGCAAATTCAGTACCACCGTGAATTACAAGAAGGAAAGGAAATGAGCTCAGTTAATGAAATTTATGGACACAAGTTTTTATCTGCACTAAAAGATGTAAGAGAAGGTGGTAAAAGACTGAAAAAACTTCAAAGTCTAAAGGCACCTAAATTTACCATTGAAGATGAAATACAACTACAACATAAAAAATTAAAAGATAGTATTGTTAGTTATAATATAAATCTAAAATTAGAAAGTGAAATCCTGCAAAACTTATTGCACCAATTTCTAGAATCAGGTCAAAGCGCTGGAACTTTTATTTCTGGGCTAAATCTAACAGAGGAAGAGCAAAAACGATACTTGCTGGCAATGCAACAAGATGCCAAGAATACCGGACCTAGAGAAGACAATTTCACTAGGGAATCAGCCAAAACCTTAGCTGACATAATAAAGAACAGGCCTGATGATGAGCTTACACTTTCTCAAAATGCACTGGAAAGTTTGTTAACAGTATATAAAAATGATTTTTACAATAAGGAACGGGAAATAAAAAGTTATATTCAAGAACGTCTACCTAAAATTATAGATATTATACTGTCTGAAATTAAAAAATATGGTATTTCACTTGATGAATCATTAATGCAACAAAAGCTTCAAACTCTCAAAGTTGAAATACTAGACCCAATATCTGCTAAACGTGATGGTAAGCTTGGTGACTATTTTGTTAAAAACCATACAATTAGAGTCATATCTACTCAAGACATAGCGGAATTAGAACATGTCTTAACTCATGAGCTATTTCATGCTGTATCTGGGCTTCTAGCTACCGCTTATAATGAAAGTGAATATGCCACACGCGAAACTGGTGCAGAAGAAATAAAATTGGGTTTAAGTTTTGGTACAGGGTCATACGATGGGCGCAGTATATATAAACGTCCTAATTTTACTTGGTTAAATGAAGCTGTAACTGAAAGCTTAACCAACAGCTAACTTAATACACAATCCAATTCATATAAGAAAGAGCGGGAGTTATTGAGCCTGTTGGTTGAAAATGGAATAGACCAAACAGTTTTTTACAAAGCTTACTTTGAAGACTTCAGTCGCAATGAATCTGCTAACGCTGGCCATATTGCCCCACATCTGAAAACTTTATTCAATGAAAGTAATAAGGTTTTTGGTGCTGGTTTTCTTGTAAAGTTAGATAAGCTCATAACTGCTAATGGAGTAGGACGCGTACTGGCAACCTGGAAAAAAGAAGGAGATAATTTTCCTAACTGGCTTTTTAAACTGAAGTAAATTATTCACAGCGAATATTCTTTTTTGCATGGTATAATTATCTTTATGAATGATTTACAAAATGTTTTCAATCGCATTCGCGAAACCCGAGTTAAAGCCAAGCAAATTCGTGCTATGTACAAAGATTCCTTGGCAACACACCCTGAATATGAGCAAATAATAGAAAAACTTGAAACGCTGAAACTGCAAAAAAAGCAGATAGAAGCACAAGTTAAGGAAGAACAGTTAGCAGAATTTCAAAAGTTAGATGCTTACAAAATGCATGTTAAAAACGACTTAGAAATGCTTTCTGACCTGGCACTTAACCAATTGGTTTCTGGAGAAACTGTGGAAGTGGTAGATGAAGCGAACAATAAATACGAGCCTCAGTTCACAGTAAAATTTAAAAAAGCTTAGTCAAACAAAAAGGCGCGGTCATGTTCTGACACGCGTCTTTATGCTTGTATGTCTTATTGAAATTACAGCATAGATGCTGCTCCAATAAGAGCGTCGAGGTCTGGTTCAGGACTAAACCGAAACCTCAGATATTCTTTGGTCCCCCATTCTGGATTTATCATATAACGAGGCATGGCCTCGCGAATCTGTGATTCCAAATACGGCAGGGCGTTTTGGGCGAAACTTCCCTTCCAGACAATGTTTCTGGTCGCAGCAATAGACTGCACCAGCCCTAAAAATGCTGCCATTCCCTCGACGATTTCTTGTCCCAAAGAAACCGCCCAAGGAGAGCCGGCTCGGTATGCATTGTCGAACAGTTCGCCGAGGTTTACCTCTCCGTCTGCTCCGCTTTGAATGTGCTGAGCAATTCTTTTTTCTAGCTGCTTACCACCCAAGTAAGCCTCATAGCAACCTTTGCGACCGCAACCACAAGTAGGAGCGTTTGGGTTGTCCAAACCATACTTGTCGTAAAGCGTGTGTGCCAACTCGGTGTTTGCATAAACCACTTCACCATCTTGGACAAGCCGCAGACCAACACCTGAACTCCACGTTATCGCCACGAAGTCCGACAGCTCGTGTTTGCCAAACAGTTTTGCCATACCCACTGCAGCAGCCTCCATGTCATTGACAACAATGGAGGGCAGTCCTATTTCCTCAGTAAGTAACCAAAAAAAGTTAGTGTCTTTTGGGATACCAAGATTTGGTGCATTGACCACAATCATATGATTCTTGATTGTTGCGGCAACAGCCAATGCAATTCCTGTGTAGCCTGCACTTGTTTGCCTTTCCATACGAGCAACTTCGGACTTTATCTGGTCCAGTAACTCATCGAGAGACTTCGGCGAGGGATAGGTTGCCAAGTTCAGCACCCTATTCGTCGAATTCCCCAATACTTCCCCCATCCTGATTCTCGTTCCTCCTAAATCTATTGCTAATATTTTTCTCATACTTAGGGCCCTCCAACCCATTTTTTAGTTTTGATTTTAAATCACTGTGTTCAGTAATAAAGTATTATATAGATAGCAGATTAGGTAGTCAAAACCATAAATGGGCAACTGTTGACAAAACTCGGCAAATGAGTTACAATTATTCTCGAATATTCCGGCTTCCAAGCCGGGATTTAAATTAAGCCAAATTTGAATATTTGATATTTGATTTGGCAAGCAATCATTTTTTAGGGAGGAATGAATAGTTTATGGCAGACGGATACGGCACAGCCGCAGCAACCGAAACGGTTGAACAAGCATTGCGAAGGAAAAAGGCAGAGCTCCACAAGAGCTTGCCTGAATACATTTTTACGCAATGCTTGTGCGGTCACAGCAAAGAGTGTGACCATTGCGGCGGCTCTGGACGCAAAGCCCCAGAGCAAAGGGAAAAACCTGCAATGTTTCTTTAAAAAGTCCCGGGTGAGTGGAATTAGCTAAGCTAGTTTCACTCCCCGGGCTTTCATTTTATTTATTAAAATCAGCTCTAAATCTTTTTTGGGAATAACAAAGAAGTAACAAATGCTAACCCTAAGGCAGACATTATAATAATAAAAGAAGTTATAGAAGACAGATGAATATGAAATATGCCAGCTAGCATTTTTAATCCAATGAAAATGAGAATAAAAGCTAACGCTTTTTGTAAATGATGGAATCTGTATACCAACCCTTCTACCAAAAAGAACAGAGCGCGTAAACCCATAATTGCAAACACGTTGGAAGTAAATACTACAAAAGGGTTTTGAGAAATAGAAAATGCCGCAGGAATAGAATCTACAGCAAAAATAATGTCTGTGGTTTCTACTAAAATTATAATCATAAACAGTACGGTAGCATGCCATTTCCCTTTTTCTTTTAGAAAGAATTTTCCATTATGAGGTGCAGTGGTAAAAGGCAAAATTCTTCTGGCCAATTTCAATACCTTGTTGTCGTGGAAATTGATATGCTCTTCCTTCTTCTCTGAAAATAATTTAATACCTGTATACAATAAAATGGCACCAAAGACATATAGCACCCAATGGAATTGCTCTATTATTATTGAACCTGCGCCAATGAAAACTC
>CAZQWV010000010.1:0-12788 GCA_964597185.1 uncultured Candidatus Saccharibacteria bacterium | reverse complement strand
TGTTCCTGGTTTCTCAACTACTTCTTCAATCTGAAGAATACCATCTTGGATTTTTGTTCCTGTAGCGTAACCATAGCGTTTGTAATCTTCTGGTCTGAAAGCCTGAATGCCACCAAGAACTGCACTACCGCCCATAGTTTCATATGCACTAACTAACTGTTGGCTACGAGAAGGGCTGGCTTCAATAAAATCATCTCCAAACAGAACTAAGAATGGCTCATCTCCAATAATATTTCTTGCATTCCAAATTGGGGTTGCGTTGCCGCTTGGCCCTTTTTGTCTTAAAAAGTAAAAATTGGCTAAATCAGAAATTTTACGAATTTGTTCTAACTCCGCATGTTTCCCAGCTTGTTCCAAGCGCTGTTCCAATTCAAATGGATAATCAAAATGGTCTTCAATATTTCTTTTATGCCAACCACTGACTATAATAATATCTTCAATACCAGCTTTAACAGCATCTTCTACTACATATTGAATAATTGGTTTATCTACCACAGGCAACATCTCTTTTGGTTGAGCTTTTGTTGCTGGTAAAAATCTGGTTCCAAACCCAGCAGCAGGTATAACTGCTTTGCGTATCTTTTTTATCATAACCTCATTATACAATACTTTTTACCACAAACCCAAACCTAAATTACAGAGTTTATACCGACTCTATATTGTAAACTCTCAGCTATGTGTATTGGCAATATATATTTCTCTCCAGCTAGGTCTGCGATGGTTCGAGCAACTTTTAAGCACCGAGTTATGGCTCTGGTAGATAAACGGAAACTGTTTTGTGCTGTTATTAGCATATTTTGAGCTTCAGAATTAACCGAACAATAGCGTCTAAGTTCCGTACTAGACATAGATGCATTTGTCTTTTTTCTTCCAAATCTAAAACTTTGAACATTTCTACACAACTCAATTCTTTTGGCCACCACAGCCGAACCTTCACTTGGGACACTTTCTTGTTTTTGTGCAGGCTGCATCTCAGACCAAGGCACTACATCCATAGAAACTTGTAGATCTATTCTATCTAACAATGGTCCGGACAACTTTTGTTTATATTTCTGAATTGCATAGGTTGTGCAAGTACAAGATTGAGTCACATGACCTAAATAACCGCATGGGCACGGATTGTAAGCTGCTACCAACATAAAGTTGGCGGGCAAAACTTCTGTTCTATTGTGACGAGAAATAACAATTTGTCTTTCTTCCATGGGCTGGCGTAACCCTTCAAGCACTTGTCGGGAAAATTCAGGCAATTCATCTAAAAATAAAATTCCTCGATGAGCTAAAGTAATTTCTCCGGGTTTTTCTCCACTACCTCCTCCAAGTATGGCAGCATAAGAAGAGGTATGGTGTGGCGCTCGGAATGGAGGTGTGTGAGGTAATACAGACAAACTACCCAACACTGAATGTATACTGGCCACTTCTAAAACTTCTTCTTCCGACAACGAAGGTAACAATGCTGGTAAACATTTTACTAACATTGTTTTGCCAACACCAGGCGGTCCTGCTAACGCAATATTATGCCCTCCGGCAGCAGCAATTTCTAAACCTCTCTTAGCAACTTCTTGTCCATGCACTTCTGCTATGTCTGGCCCACCAAAACTACCGGCCAATTTTTGCGATCCATCTCTAGGTATATAAACAGAAATTGCACCGTGGCCAGAAAAGTGTTTTGCTAAAGAATTTAAACTAGCAACTGGGAAAATTTTTACACCACTAATTAAACTAGCCTCTAAAGCATTGGCTTTAGGTAAAAATATTTCTGTGCATCCAAATTGCTTTGCAGCCATTATGCTAGGAACAACCCCGTTCACACCCCGCACCGTACCATCTAAAGAAAGCTCTCCTAAACACAAAATTTTTGTTTTCGGTAAAGTCGGTATTTGCTTGGAGACCAAAAGCACAGCTAAAGCAATTGGCAGGTCGAACCGAGTACCAACTTTTGGTATGTGAGCTGGAGCTAAATTTACTGTGACTTTGGCCAAAGGGTAAGTAAAAGGCGAGTTTTTTATAGCTGTTTTTACTCTTTCTCTACTCTCCTGTACAGCTGTGCTTGGCAGCCCTACTATAGTAGTACCGGGCAAACCATTGGCAATATCTGCTTCAATTAATACTAGCTTGGCAGTAAGGCCCACCAAGCCTGCACTTAACACTGTTGTTACCATACAGTTACAGTAACAAACCTTGATTCAAATAAAATTAAACTTTAACTCAGTTTTTTATAAAGTCAGTCCAGTAACCCAAACATAATCGCCCAACTCAACTATTCATGCTTTTTTCTCAGGCCAGGAAACAACTCTTGCCATAGCAGTACTGCGACGCCACCTAGAATAAAAAAGTCAGCAACATTTAGTATTCCGCCCCACAAAGGAATAAAATCTCGAACATAGCCCAACACTGCACGCTCCCCTACATTGGATACAGCGCCTGCAAAAATTATAGTCCAAGCAATTCTACTAACTTCATTCAAGTTATAAAAATTTTTTACCAAGTACCATTTAGCAGCTGCTAAAACCAAAATATAAATTAGAAACATAACTGGGGTTGGTAACGGCACACTAAACGCAAATTGAAAATTTAAAAATGGCTCCTCTGTTAAAGCTTTGGTAACTTGATCTATAGCTACGCCCAAAAAAAATAGTACAAAATAAAAGCCGACAGCTCGTTGGTTGCTTTCGGTTTTAAAAAATTTAAAATTCACAGTAAAAACTTTGACTACTCTAAATTGCTTTGTCTGCCCAAGGGATAACTCTCAATCGTGCTTCAGCAATTTCATTACCGTCTACATCTGTGCCATAAGTACCATCTGCAATTTTTTGCAAAGCAACATCAATTTTTTCTAAATCAGAATTAATGACAGCCATAACATCTTGGCTAACTTCATCTGCTTGAACTTCTTGAGCATTGTCTTCTAAATCTTGGCCCAACTCTGTGTGTGCAGATAAACCAGATAGCTCTGCTGTTAACTCTGCCTTTTTGGCTTCCAAAGCCTGTTTCATCTCCTCAATAAATTCTTGGCTAAACATAAAAATTATTTAAATATCTTAATTGTATTATAACTAGTGTGGAAAATTTTTACAAAAAAATAAGCGGCCATCATGGCCCGTATAAAAATTGTTTAAAGGGGCTGATAGCCGCTATGAAAGCTCGATGCTTGAGCTACCTAACGCCTCAGCTGCAGGGCCTTAACCTTTAAGACCCTAAACCTGGGGCATTAGACAACATTTTCATCACATCAAGCTGCCTTAAGGACGAGCCTTAAGAAAGCGTCTGAACTTCAATCTATTTTCAAACTGCACTCTAAACTTCCCTTACGGTCATTTTACTGACCTCAAACTTTTTTGTTCTTTTATTTTTGTTTTAACATTTTTGTGTCTTTTAAGGAAAGACAAGAACCTACATTTTTATTTTTGTTTTTCAGGCAGCCTGGATTGAAACAGGCTATGACGGAAAGTTTGGAGGAAAAATATACTTAAAAAAGCTATTTTGGCTGTTTTCAGTACAAATTTCCTCAGTCCAGTTTGTATTTATTTTGATTTCAAGGTGCGAATCACTATCACTACTCTTATATTAACAGAAATTTCGTCTTTTGTCAATATTATGCCATATTAATGGCTAAAATGCTCATATTTACGCCAAAAAATGTTATAAAAAAGTTGTATAATTAATTTTTTGTTGTTAAGTTGACTAATACACAATCTGTGGATAACTTGTTGATATGTTGTTAACTTTGTGGATTTGTGTAAAGAAATGGTAGTTTTTGTATATTCTCAAAAATAAATTTGTCATCTTCACTACTAGGCTGTGGAACATACACAGTCTCTAGTTTTTCATGCCAGCACACATACAACAACCTATACATGAGGTAGGTATTCAAAATTCCTCTTATTTGAGGGAATTGTTCTTTCCAATACTGTTCTAAAGCTTTAATATATGGATGATTGGCATTTTCTTTAGGAAAATCTGTTATTACCAACACTTTCGCTCTCAATTTTCTTTGAGATTGCCCTAAAAGCATATTTGAGGTTCCAAGTAGGATACTGTTTGGGTTAATCCCAAAATTCCTTACTATTTTGTTAGTTCCCCCTGAATACCCTTGTGCATACAAATTACTATACTGCTTTAACTCATCATAATGATCGTTGTATAACTCTTTAATATCAGACAAGCTATTCATAATGACCGCCGCTGGTAAATTACCCTCTCCCAGTACTTCCATTAGGTTACTCGGGGTAAATTGTAATTGAGTTGTTTTATTTTCTACATCTTTGGCTGATGTGTTGGATCTGAAACTAGAAGCTTGTTCTATACTAAATTCTTCTAGCCCTAATCTGCTTTGTAAATATCCCAATACAGGCTCTGGAAAAACTTCCATAGCAGAAATATCTGCAAAGTTTGCTAATATTTTTTTACTATCCTCTAAAACATGCAATGGCTGGTTAAATAGAATGCAGTTTGCTCCAGAGCTTTCAATCCACTTGATGTAATTTTCGTCTTCTGCAAAAAAAGTTTCTAAGTTGTTTACTAATTTTGTAACTTCGGTTGCAGGGTAACTGGCAAATAAGTTATTTAATTTTTGAATGTAATTTTGCGCGGCACGGCGAACACGGTTGTTAGCATAGTCGTTACTAGCTAGTTCAGTTAAGCTGACTTGAGTTTGTTTGTTGAATGACTTTTGAACAGTAAGTGCAGTTAAGCTGAAGAACAAATCGGTGGCTACTAAAGCATCACTATAAATTTGATCGGGTACATTACCAGAATTTTCTTTGTTATTAAAATCTAAACCACGCAAAACATATAGGCAACGTTGCCAGCTCAAACGATGCTCTGTACCAGAGCTTAAATCTTTTTCAAATTCATGCAAAGATGATATATAAACTTTTCTATTCTCTGTTTTTAATTTTGCCGCCAATTGAGGAAGACTTGCGAAGTTTGTTGCCAAAAGTAAACTCTGCTCAGTGTCTGGCAAAGGTCCTTGAGTTACTGTGCCTCGAAACTGTCCACCAAAAAATGTTAGATTCAAATCTAATATTGTAGTGGTTTGCCAGTTTGTAGCTTGCCAAACCAATATCTTAAAACAAAACTTTATTTCTTCTGCAGATAGTTCTGGCTTTTGTATAAATTTACTAAACTTTGTCGGGTCAAATAAATGCTCTGTACTAAATAACCCTTGGGCTTTACCGCTCTTCCACAACTGTAAAACTTCGCGACTATCTGCTAGAGCTAAAATACCCTGCTGTACATGAGTGTTAGAAATTTGTTCTGGAATAACCAACTTTGGACTATTAAAACTCGTTTGAACAACAGTCCTACTAGGATACGGCAGTGTATAAGGACTATTTTCGCTGGAGGCGCCATTAGTCTGTTTCGCTGTGTTACTAGGAAATTTAATTGCATTGTCTATGAGCCATTGTTGGCCAGTTTGTGATAATTCTATACAATTTTGAAATAGTTTCTGCCATGGGAATCCAGCTTTACTAGCTAATTCTAAAATTTGTGTTTGCAATGCATTTGGTAACTGCAAAAATAAACCAAGCAACTGCTCTAAAACTTTTACTACAGCAATACTATCTGCCAAAGCACGATGAGCATCTGGGTGAGCAATGCTAAAGTAGTGCATCAGGTTTTCCAAATTGTAACTGTGATGAGTAGGCAATAACCACTGCACCAGATCTAAAGTATCTATAGATTTGTCTGACAGTTGTATGCCGAAAGCGGATAGAAAAGTTGCATCTACCACAATGTTGTGTCCAACCAAAATTGCTTGACCTACTTTGTCTTGAATGAATTCTCTAAATTCGGAAAATTGTGGTGAGTTATCTAATTCTATTTGAGACAAACCAGTTAGTCCTAAAATTTTGGGGTGTACTGGGGCTAAAGGTTTAAAAGTTTGTGACCATTGTTCTGTAATTTCCAAACCAGAATTAGTGAGACGAAAAAAAACAAAGCCGACTTCTAAAATAGTGTCGCGGCTCGGGTCAAACCCTGTGAGTTCTAAATCCAGACTACAGTAAATTGGTTCCGGGGCTGTCATGTATATATTATAAAGATTTATTGCCAGGTAGGCTACTGCCAAAATTAAAACGCCCCTGTTGGGGCGTTTTAATTTTTATTCTTGGTCAGGTTCTTCATTGCCTTTATTTGGCAATTTTTCTCCAGCTTTGATTCTTTCTCTAAGTGCATCATCTACTTTTTTAGCTACTTCAGGGTTATCTCGAAGGAACCCTTTTGCAGTTTCTCTACCAACCCCAAATTTAATATCTTCAAAGGAATAAGAGTTACCACTTTTATTTACAACTTCTAGCAAGAGCCCTGTATCTAACAAGTCACCAGCAGAAGAAATTCCTTCGTTGTACATAATATCAAATTCAGCAACTTTAAATGGGGCAGCCACTTTATTTTTTACAATCTTTGCTTTGGTTCGGTTTCCAATAATCTTGTCACCCTCTTTAATTTGAGCGCTACGACGCACTTCAATACGCACGGAAGCATAAAATTTTAATGCGTTACCGCCGGTAGTGGTTTCTGGGTTACCAAACATAACCCCAATTTTCATACGAATTTGGTTAATAAAAATAACTGTAGTGCTGCTTTTAGAAATAATACCAGTTAATTTACGCAAAGCTTGGCTCATGAGACGAGCTTGTAAGCCCATGTGAGAAGCTCCCATTTCTCCTTCAATTTCGGCGCGTGGGGTTAAGGCAGCCACTGAGTCAATAACAATAAGGTCTAAAGCATTGCTACGAACCAAAGTTTCAGCAATGTCTAAGGCTTGCTCCCCACTGTCTGGTTGAGAAATAAGTAAATCTTCCAATTTTACCCCAATCTTACGAGCATAATCTGGGTCTAAAGCATGTTCTGCGTCAATAAAAGCTGCTAAACCACCACGTTTCTGAGCTTCTGCTATCATGTGTAGAGTTAAAGTTGTTTTTCCAGAGCTTTCTGGACCATAAATTTCAACAATACGTCCTTTAGGAATACCTCCAACACCTAAAGCTAAGTCTAAGCTAATACTACCTGTAGGAATACTTTCTACATTCATAGTGCTTTGGTCAGAAATTTTCATAATACTACCATCTCCGAATTTATCTCGGATTTGGTCCATGGCGCTAGAGATAGCCCCCCATTTACCGGATGCTGGCTGAGTAGTTGGTTTAGTTTTACTGGATTTTGCTTTTGGCATAAGTTCAAAAATTAATAATTAATTGGCAGGTAACGACTCTTTGGTGAAAGGAATAGTTAATTTTTCTTGATTTCTTCCCAATTTCCCTAAATTCTGGTCATTGAGTACAGCTTGAATACTTCCAGCATCATCTGTTTGTAACACAATGCCAGAGTCTGCATTAATGGTTTCTGTGCTATTTTTTGTCACAGTTTTCTTTTGTGGGGTACCTTTGTCTGTAGTAATGGTTCTTACAGTATCTTTACTATATTTAAGTTGCAAAACTAACTCGCTACCACTTTGGTTTGTATCAGCTCCTGCTACTTGCCCAGAATCTGTAGCTACTGCCGGAGGTTCCACTACTACTAAAAGCTGGCTATGTGTTTCACGGTCAAATTTGTTTTTGGCTTTAATATCTAATTGTTTTTGGCCTGCCACTGCACCCAAAGTAACACTAAACTTGCCGTCACCATCAACAAACACTTCTTGGTCATTAATGACTACTGTTGTGCCAGGGTCAGTGTGTCCAGCTACTTTGATAGAACCATCTTTTATAACTGTACCATTTGCTGGTTCAAATATTTCTAAAGATGGATTTTTATCTATAGCAGCTACAGAAGCGCTTAAATAAATAACAATTGCCAAAACCCCAGTTATACCAACAGTTAAAGATAATAATTTTGGGGTAATGATTAGTTTTGAAAAATATGCTTTAACGCCAGTTGCTTGTTCAGTGCTTTCTTTGGCAACTTGTTCTAAAATACCGCGCTCTTTGTGGTATTGGGCAATAACTTGCTTAGCAGAAATAGCATACAAAGCAGACAGCTTGTTGAGAAAGCCAATAATATAAACATCTGGAGGGAGCTTGTTAAATAGTCCTGCTTCTAAATCTTTTAAATACTTCTCAGCAATAGCGGTTTTGCAAGAAACTTCCTTAACAGACAGCCCAAGCTGGGCTCGCACTTCTTGCAAGTATTCACCCAATGTTTCTATAGCAATTTTTTTTCTTTCAAAAACCATATGTTGAAATTTTGTATATTTATGAGGATTTTACTAATTTTGCTTTGTATTTCAGTATGCAAAACCTGTCCTCAGGCCAGGCTCGTCTTTTTACTCTAACAGACTTTGGCCTTGTTGTCAGCCAAAATATATTTTGGCTTCAACTAAGCCCGTTCTTCTTCCTCATCTATGCCATATTCCGCTTTTTCATCTTCAGAAATAGCGCCATAAACTTCTCTAGGTTTAGCTCCATCGCCAGGGCCAATAATGCCATTGTTCTCTAAAATATCTAACAGCCTGGCTGCACGAGCATACCCAATGCGAAGACGACGTTGCAACAAAGAAGCAGAAGCTTTTCCAGCTCGCATAACTTCTTCTTTAGCATCTTCATATAAATCATCTTCATCGCTACCACCGCCAAGCCCTGGAATTCCACTGTTGCGTTTTGGCTTTTCTACAATTTCTTCATTGTATATGACTGCACCAGTTTGGCCTTTGAAAAATTCTACAACTTTCTTTACTTCTTTTTCTCCAATGTAAGCACCTTGCACACGGCGAGGTTTAGTAAACTCTGCAGAAATAAATAACATATCTCCGTTACCCAATAATTTTTCTGCACCAGAAGAATCTAAAATGGTTCTGCTGTCTATTTGGCTAGCAACTGCAAAAGCAATACGGGTTGTAATGTTAGCTTTAATAAGCCCTGTAATAATTTCTACGCTAGGGCGTTGAGTAGCTAAAATTAAGTGAATACCAACAGCACGGGCCATTTGTGCTAAACGCACAATAGCAGCTTCAACTTCTTGCTGCGCAACAGCCATGAGATCTGCCAACTCATCTACTAAAATCATAATATAAGGGAGCTTGAGTTCACTATCTTCGTTGTATTCAGAAATATTACGTTTGCCAACCTCAGCAAGTAGTTTGTAACGACGATCCATTTCTGATACTGCCCACTTCAAAGCATTAATAGCTTTGTCGCTTTCAGTAATAACTGGGGTGAGCAAATGCGGAATACCATTATATAAATTAAGTTCTACACGCTTCGGGTCAACCACAATAAATTTAATATCTTGAGGGGTGTTGCGGTACAACAAAGAAATGAATAATGAGTTGATGGCCACGCTCTTTCCAGTACCAGTAGCACCAGCAATGAGCAAGTGAGGCATTTTTGCTAGGTCTGCAATCATTGGGCGGCCGGCTACATCTCTACCTAAAGCTAAGGCTAATTTACCTTTGAAATTTACAAAGTCTGTGGTTTGCATAACTTCACGCAAAGTCACAATAGCAGTAGATTTATTAGGGATTTCAATACCAACCAAGGCTTTACCAGGAATCGGCAATTCCATACGAATAGAATGAGCAGACAAAGCCAAAGCTAAATCATTTTGCAAACCTGCAATTTGAGAGAGCTTTACCCCCATAGCTGGACGTAAGGTGTATTGGGTTACAGTTGGACCAACATTCACTTCTCCCATTTCTACTTCTATCCCAAAATCTTTTAGAGTTTGACGAATAATAGAGACCTTGCTTTCAATGTTGCCTGAATCAACTTCAGTTTTATTATCATCTAACAAATCGAATGGTGGGAGCTTCCAGTCACGACGATCTTTAAGCTGAATAGATTCTAAATCTAAGCCATCTGCTACTGGAGCTTTTACTGTAACTGGAGATATCTTAGTTACAGTTTTTTCTGCTGCAAGAACAGCTTTCTTGTTGCGGTCTAATACCGGTTCTTCCACAAACTCTTCTTCTTCCTCTTCTTCATAGTCTTCTTCTTCATCGTTCATAGAATTGATGGTGACTTTACCATCTGCTGTTTTAGAGCGGCGAACTAAATCCAATAAATGTTTAGGAGAAATATTGAAAGTAATAAGTACTCCAATAACAATTAAGCCCACTAAAATAAACAGTCCTGCCCAAATACCAAGCAAAGAATGTAAAGGACCAGCTAAGATTGCTCCTAAGTAACCTCCGCCCCGTCCTTGTCCAGCTAAACCAAAAGCATTGGTAGTTTGGTTCATCATAAGCATATGCACAAACCCAGCGATGCTAGCTGCTAACAAAAAAGCGCCCAGATATGTACGAGCGTATTCATATTCTCCAGTTTCTTCATCTTGGTCTTGTTGAAAAATTGCCCAAGCAACTGTAATGAGCAATACAGGGGTGAGGTATCCCATAAAACCAAACAAAATAGCTAGAACATGAGATAACCCAGTCCCCAAACTACCAGCTAGTCCGAGCAAACTTAAACCAATGACCCCAGCTAAAATAATGAGGACAATTATTGCTATCCCTCTTTTAGTTTCTGCTGCTAAATTTAGTTCTGGTTTTGGTATGGAACTTAATATACCGTTTTTTCGAGAATTTCTTTTGTTTTTAGACATGAAAATAAATAAAATCGTATCAATTATACCATTTTTTGCAAGCATTTAACAGTAATCCCAATTATTTCAACTTATATATAGTAACAGCGCTATTATTGAATACTGGTTCAATTTTGGCTTGTTTAAGCGCAATTTTTAGACTTGGGTACTTTTTGTCTAATATTTCATCTATTAATAGATAATCTGCGGGCACGGCTGAACGTTGGTTTTCTAAAATATCCTCATTGTCTAACAAGTCTAATTTTCCAGTTTGAAAAAACTTCTCTAAAGCTTGTAGCCGCGGCTCATAATCTATGCCATGGGTGTATAGCCAAGTTATATACCCTACTGAAGTTGCTCTACCAGAACCCATAGCAACACTATTTAACAAGCTGGCAGAGTTTGGAACAGATGCTGAACTTACCAACACAGCGTTGACGCTAGTATTTTGCGCTAACCACTTACTAGCTTCTTGCTCTGCTGGAGTAAACATGGTTACAGTTGGTTGTTTAGTTAAAGTGTGGCGCAATTTTAGTACTGGTATTGGTAAGGCAAATAAAAATATTGCGAGGAGCAGTCCAATCCCTACACTTTTTTTCCATGAAGTTAAGCTTTGTACTACTAGAGCTGTCGCAGCAGCAGAAAAGAAAATAGCATACACAAAAAACTTATTACTGTCATAATCCCAAGTTTGGAATTGCAATACATTTGGGACTAGCCATAACAACAATCCGAACAAACCTACCAACCACACCACGGGAGTTAACTGTTTACGTCTTGCTATGAAAGTAAAAAGTAAACCAATAGGTAGCAGCAGCATCCCACCAAAATTGCTAAATAAAAAGTTTAGCCAAGCAAGGAAAACACTACCTCCTTGCGGTGGTAAATTTAAACCACCAATCTCTGTTAGGTTAGTCATCCAACCCCAACGCAATGCTGGCACTCCTCCTAAATTAAAACTTGGTAATAATAAAATAGCGAGTAAAGGAATAATGGCTAAAAAGGTGCCGTAGAAAACTGTACCGCGCATTATGTCGAACGCTAAAGGGTTACGACGAATAATATAGTAAAGCAAAGCGCTGCCATAGAGTAATCCTCCCACAAAAAAACTATGAGTGTGAGCCAAAGGCAACAACCCAAACAAAATACCTGCCCAAATTAGCGCTGTTAGGTTATCTGTTTTTAGCCCTCGCCAAAAAGCTAATACAGAAAATAGTAGTAAAGCAAAACCTAAAATGAAAGCGCGCTGAACTGAAAAGAATCCAGCAACAAAACCTGTGTAGTTAATGTGCTGTTGCGGGTAAGTTACTGCTAAGGCACCAGCGTTAAAATCATAACCTAAAACATATGCTAAACCACTACCAAAAAAAGTTAAACCAAGTACCAGCAAACATAAACTTCTACTTAAACCAAAACTACGCAACAAAGCTAGAGTAACAAAAACTACTGTAAAAATAAGGGCAATTACAGGTAAATGGAAAGCTACTGCCAAACTAGTTCCAGCTTTATAGAGCAGCCCAGAAAACATATTTATAAAATAAGGGTAGCGAATAAATTCACCAGCAAAGTTTGGTTCTTCAAAATTCCAAGCACTAGACTGGCCAATGCTCGTAACTTGAGACAAATGGTAAGCTACATCAACTGAAGCTTGTTTGGGAATGGTTACACTTCCATCTGTTTGTCCATGCAGTGTTCCTAAGACTAACACAGACAAAAACACTCCGAGTAATGAAGTTGTTAGTCCATACCACCACCAATCTGTTTTATTGTCCGAAAAACTAGTCCAGAAAAATTTTACACCTCGCTCGTTGCTGCGAAAGTACCCCACGCCTGCTAACAGCGCTAACGCCAACACAGCAAACACCATGGCGGAAACAGTACTTGTTACTACCAACCCTGCGGAAACCAGCAATGCAAAACTGGCAATACCAAAAGGAATGCTAACTGCTAAACTTTCTACACTAGAACGAAATACAGAGTGAGCAAACCCCCGCACAACCACAAAGCTTAATAAAATTACGAAAACAAAAAGTGCAATACCAACCATAAATTTAAAATTATAAAATAATCATAACATAAAACCCCGCCAACTCTGACGGGGTTTAAAATTTACACTCTAAAATTTGCGAACACTATAAACCTTTAACTTTTACTTGCTTAGTTTTGGCTTTAGCAGCTTTAGGAATGATGATGGTTAAAATTCCATCTTTCAGATCTGCTTCAATATGTTCACTGTCTATGTCTACAGGAACAATAACACTGCGAGA